>JAFPWQ010000168.1 GCA_017394925.1 Synergistaceae bacterium | reverse complement strand
GGTATATCTCCGCTATCAGGTCTGCCGTCAGGAGGAGTTATATCACCGCTGTTGTTTCCGCCGTCCGGAGGAGTGAAATCACCGCCGCCGCCGCTTGTCGAATGGTGAGTGTAGTTTACGGAATCATCAATGTATATTCCGCACTCTGCATCAATTCCGCCTTCACCTGCAGGAGCTGTTGACTGATTACCCGCAGTAATATCGAGTGAGCCTCCAAGAAGCACAACATAGCCGTTAGAATCTATTCCGTCTCCGTTGGTTGATTTTATGGTCATTTCGCCGTCAAGCATGGTGAACACGGAAATATAATCTTCATTAACGTTAATTGCATCGTCAGGAGCAGTTATATTTACAGTTCCGCTTTCAACAGTTGCGTGCATTTCGGTGTTCAGACCTTCGTATGTGCTTGATGTGATATTCAGAACTCCCGTTGCGTTTGCTTCTCCTCCGATTGCCATTGACGAGAAAGAATAAAAAGCTCCGTCCATTTTGTAGCGTTTCTTCTGCTGTGATACGTCAGTTCCGTCAATCGTTGTAACGCTGTCTTTTTTCTTTGCGGGCTTGAGCATTCTGTATACATTTGCGCCCGTGAAATTATTTGTCGTTCCGTCAGCGATTACTACCATAGCTCCGGCATTATTGAGAAGGTCTTTGCCTATGTCCATTGATGTGCTTGCAACCGTTGTTTCATCATCAGGGCCGCATTCATATACATCATGGAAGACTATAGCAGGAGCGACAGTACATGTTACAGTTACGCCGTTGAGAATGATTGCTGCTTTTGCGTCCTCGTCAGAGTCATCGCCCAAGTCAATCCATATCTGACCGTTCCACGTTCCCTTAAGCGAATACGTTCCTGGCTGTGTGATGTGCAGTACAGGGTTAGCGTATGCATCTGCTGATGAGTGAGTCATTGCTGCTATTGTCGAAGCTATTTGATCGTTATAGCTTGAGGCTCTCACGTTCGGAGGTGTATTGCCGTCTCCGGGTCTCATGTCGTCGCTTGGCTTTTCTGGAGGAGTACCACCATCACCGCCGCCGGGACCCATATCACCGCCGGGAGTGCCTCCGGGTGTACCTCCCATTGTGGCAGGAAGAGTCGCGAATATGAACGGGCCTTCAAAGCCTGTTCCCAGTTTGGCCGCCACTGATGACTGTACACTTGATGAATAATACGCGGCATATTCTGTTTCGTCATCATTTTTGACTGTCGCTGTGTATTCAAGTCCCGAAGGCATGTACACTATATCATGTGCAATATAGACTTCATCACCTGAAACTTTTTCGAGTATTTCGTCCTCTGTGTATTCGATTATGCCGTCAATACCGTCCGTGTAATATTCATCTTCATGGTCAGGGTCAGAATGCCACACGTAATTGTATTCGGGGACTGCTGAACCTTCATATGTCGCTGAATTTCCGTTGAGTACGATTGTCTTCACGTTCGTCCTGTCTATATCAAGTGCCGTGAATGATACAGGAGATGCTATAGTCAGTCCGTTATAGCTCAGAAGATTACCGCCTGTACGTGTTACTCTGCCTTCAGTGAGAACAGTATTCTCTGTGCCTGACGGATCATATGCGAATACTACGCTTCCGTTGTTCGTGAATACAAGCGTCTCGTTAATCTCATCAACAAAGCCGAGATTTAATGTTGCCTTGTTCGATTCACTGCCCGTATCAGCAACATAATACTGTGCTCCGTTCATGCCTGTGAGCGATGAGCCTTTGTATATCTGATAATCTTTTCCGATCTCGAATGCCGGAGACGTTAAGACTGCTACCTGTTTAACTGTCTCTGTTTCCGTGTCCGTGTTCCCGATTATTGATTTGGAACTTCCCCCGCAGCCTGAAAGTGTGAATGCAAATACTGCGAGAAGGATAAATATTAATGCGCCGTAAATTTTTTTCATGCGTCAATTACTCTCCTTTAATCTTATTCC
This sequence comes from Synergistaceae bacterium, assembly GCA_017394925.1. Lineage (GTDB taxonomy): Bacteria > Synergistota > Synergistia > Synergistales > Aminobacteriaceae > JAFUXM01. The sequence goes on along the minus strand of JAFPWQ010000168.1, from coordinate 4,841 downwards.
TGAAAAATTATTGATCCTGTGCTGAAGTGTAAATACTTCATCTGAGTTCTTGATTGTCCTGGACGATTTATTATCATCTTTGACAGGTGTCGTGAAATTTATCCTCATGAGAACCGCGTTATCTTCCCCGTAAATCACAACCGGCTTTCTTGATGATGTATTATTATTATTATTCCCCTCAGAACTATCTTCATTGCCTGTGTCAGTCTTTGGGTCATAGGCCTGATGAGTATACGTTACAGTGTCGGACATGTAGACATCAAGAAGTGCATCAATCGGTCCGTCTGTTTCTGCGTTAAGCTGATTTGAATCCTTTACAGCCGTAATATCAAGCGTCCCGTTGTTGATGACTACATAACCGTTTGAGTCAATGCCGTCGCCGTTTTTGGCCGTAATTTTGAGGCTTCCTCCGTTCATCGTGAATACTGAAACGTTATCTTTATTTACATTGATGCCGTCATCTTCTGCCGTGATATTTATTGTTCCGCTGTCGATAAGCAAATGCAATTCTGAGCCGAGACCTTCGTATGTCGTTGATGTAATATTCAGGCGGCCTCCTCCGTTATTGCTCTCTGCTCCGATTACAAGAGATACGAATGAATATAAAGCCCCGTCCATTTTGTACATTTTTTTCTGGTCTGATATGTCAGTGCCGTCAATCTTAGCTGCTGAATCTTTTTTGTCGGCTTTGAGAATTCTGTAGACATTCGCGCCTTTGATATTATTCGTTGAGCCGTCAGCAATCACTACGAAAGCTCCTGCATGTGATAACTCATCATCACCGAGCATCTTTCTGCCCACGTCAAACGACACGACATTTTCAGTTGGTCCGCATTCAATCGCACTGTAGAACACAAGAGCGGGTGCAACTGTGCAGGTTATATTAACGCCGTCAAGAATAATTGCAACGTCTTCTGTTTCATCAGCGTCAATCCATATCTGGCCGTTCCATGTGCCTTTGAGACGATACACGCCCTCTTGAACGATATGCAGAACAGGATTGTTATATGCCTCACTTGCTGAATGTGTCATCACTGAATACGCATCTATATCGCTGTTGCTGTTCGGTGATAATACATTACCGGGAGCGTTTACTGCCGGAAGAGCCGCAAAGATATACGGCCCTTCAAAGCCCGTTCCTAATTCTGCGGCTGCCTGCTTTGCTACTGAATCAGAATAGTATGAAACATATTCGGTTTTGTCATCTTTCTTCGCTGTCCCCCTGAAACTTATATTATTGGGCGTATAACGTACATCTCTTGCTATGTATACACCTTCAAGAGGTTCTATTTCTGCGTTCATCTGGGCTTCAGTCAGTTCTGTTGTCGAATCGCTTCCGTCAGTGAAATATTCATCTCTGTGATTAGGGTCTGCATGCCACACATAATCATATTCGGGTACATCTTCACTTGCTATTCTCGCCTCGTCCCCGTTAAGCGTGATTACAATCTCTTCTGATGTGTCTAAATCAATATCAATTGCTGAGGCCATGAATGACGATTTGCCTGATGAATATGATGATGCAGAAGCTCCTGATACACTCAGACCGTCATATTTCAATTGCTGAGTGCCTCCTCCGTAACGTATGACGCTTCCGTATGAAGTCGTAACATCGGATTCAGTTGTGCCTCTGGGATTATATGCAAAGATTATCGAAGCGTCATTATCAGCTGTAGTTATCACGAAGGGAACATCATCACTGATTGCATCTCTGAACTGAAGATTGAGTGTTACAAGTTCGGACATATTGCCCGCATCAGGAGCAACATAATATCTTGCGTCAGTGCCCCTTAGACTAACTTTATTTCCCATGTAGAGCTTGTATGATTCTCCGACAGTGAAGACCGGCGAAGTCAGAACCATGAGCTTGTTTTTCGCGGCGTTGTCATCGTCATCACTTCCTCCGCAGCCCGCGAACATGAAAACCGTCAATGCCATTAACATAAAATAAAATGCACGTGAAAATTTTTTCATGATAAGAATACATTCCTCCTTAAAATGAATAAAAGTTTTGTTGTGTGAGATTGTAACATAAAATGTTTTCATTGAGTTGTATAATACATATCAAATCAGGGGAGCGTAATTATTGCTGAGAGGATGTAAAAACACATCGACCCTTTGAACCTGATTCGGATAATGCCGGTGCAGGGAGTTTAATTAATCTCACAGCCTTTATGTCTCCTGAAAATTTTTTCGTTCATTCATTCATTTATACAGGAGGATTCATTCATGCCATCAAAACGTAAAAGCGTTGCCGTAATGATAGAGGGTGCATTATGCATTGCTTTGTCGATCGTCTTATCGTACTTTGATTTATTCAAAATGCCTCAGGGAGGTTCCGTTGATTTCAGTCTTATGCCTTTAATCCTTTTCACATACAGAAGGGGACTCAAATGGGGAGTTCAGGCAGGTATAGTATCAGGAGTGATTCGTATTCTCTTAGGCTCATACGTATATAACCCTGTGCAGGCGATTCTTGATTACCCGCTCTCTTATGCGTTCGTAGGACTCTGTGCTGCACATCCGCGCATTATAGGGCTTATTCTTTCGGCAATCGGGAAAATTTCATGCCATGTTATATCCGGCGCAATATTTTTCGCAAAGTATGCACCCGAAGGACAAAATCCATGGATATATTCTCTCATGTACAATACGCCCGTAGAAAGCATAAAATATATTCTCTCGGGAATTGTCGCGTTAATCTTATGGAAGGCACTTGAGCGTGATCTTCCTGTATACGAATAATAATTGACACGAAGAATAATAATTTCAGGTGCGGGCAGTCATTGCGGAAAAACAACGGTTGCCTGCGGTCTTCTCTCTGCGTTTCGTGAACATGGCCTCAAAGTATGCGCATACAAGACCGGGCCGGATTATATTGACACGCAATATCTCAGGAATGCAGGAAGATGTGAAGCATATAATCTCGATACATGGCTCATGACTCCAGAAAGAGTCCGCGAGTTATTCATGATGACTTCACGAGGCAAAGACATAGCCGTTATTGAGGGTGCAATGGGATTATATGACGGGGGTATGAACAGCACAGCAGAAATTGCGAAATTGCTTCATGCTCCCGTTATTGCTGTGATAAATGCGAAATCTGTAGGTGAGACTGCCGCGTCAATTGCACTTGGACTCCGCGAATACGATCACGAAATTAATCTTGCAGGCGTAATTCTGAATCATGCAGGCTCTGACTCACACGTAAAAATAATCTCTGATTCACTTGAGAGAACCGGCATAAAGTTATTAGGAGCAATTAAACGCAATGACAAGCTAATTATTCCTGAGAGGCACTTGGGACTTCTCCCGTTAAACGAGAATATGAACTATGATTTTGCTTCAGTGAGGGCAGTTATCGAATCATGCGTGAATATTGATGAAGTGATTCGCGTTTCAGAGTCATCATGTGAGACTCACGGGTCATTATCATCATGGCCATGTGCGAGTCATAAAGCGGGAATTGCAATTGCCAGAGATGAAGCGTTTAATTTCTATTATCCTGAGAGCATAGAGACGTTAAAGCATACGGGAGCAGAGATAATATATTTCAGTCCTCTTCATGATGAATGCATACCCAAAGCAGACGGGTATATATTCGGCGGAGGATTCCCTGAAATATTTGCGCGTGAACTTGAAATGAATACATCAATGCGTGAGAGCGTGAGAAAAGCTGCAAATTCTGGTGCATGTATTCTTGCTGAATGCGGCGGCTATATGTATCTCTGTGATTCGCTGACTGACAGAGCCGGAAAAAAATATAACATGGCCGGAGTGATTCACTGTGATTCATTCATGACTGACAAGCCCGTTATCGGCTACATTGAGGCAAAAGCATTAAGCGATAATATATTATGCAGTGAAGGCGATATAATTCGCGGTCATGAGTTTCATTATTCAAGAGTAAATCAGACAGACACATTTGCGTTTAATATGACCAGACGCAGAACAGGAGAATCATATTCAGGGGGCTATGCACACGGAAATATATTAGCTTCGTATCTTCACATGAACTTCTTCGGGAATATTAAACTTGCAGAACGATTTTTATCCCGCATTGACATAAACCAGACTTCAAGATAGTACACTGTTGAACATTAAAATCTTAAGGAGGCAAAATTTTTATGCGTACTTTAATTCTCACAGCATTAATCGTAACGGCAATATTCACTTCGTCATTCGCGGCTGAAGCAAAATCACTCGTAGTTGTCTTCTCACGCACGGATGAGAACTATAACGTAGGTTACATCACGAAGGGTAACACGATGATACTTGCCGAAATGATAGCGTCAAAAACGGGCTCAGATTTATTTGAGATTAAGCCTGAGAAAAAATATCCTGCGGACTATGACACATGCATTGACGTAGCCAAGAAGGAACTGAACGCTAAAGCCCGTCCAGCAATACTCGAAGACAAAGACGTAAGCGAATATGATACGGTATATTTCGGTTATCCGATATGGTGGGGAGATCTGCCCATGTGCTTCTACACATTCATTGAAGGCCATGACTGGAACGGCAAGAAGATTATTCCGTTCTGCACACATGAGGGAAGCGGTCTTGCAGGCACAGAGAGAAAACTTAAGAGTGCATTGAAGGGTGCAGAGGTCATGAAGGGATTAGCAGTTCGTGGATCGACAGCACAGAATGATAAAGCAGGTGCAGAGAAAGCAATTGATTCGTGGCTTAAGAGTTTGGGAATGTAGACGTAAATCTTAAACACGAAATCGCTTCATTAAGGCAGGTTGTGAAAGTGCAGCCTGCTTTTTTTATGGTCTATAATTACGTGAACTCATAAACAGGAGGCATTTTTACTTGAGCAGGAAAGTTACAGTTAT
>JAFPWQ010000167.1 GCA_017394925.1 Synergistaceae bacterium | reverse complement strand
GCAATGCCCGGATTGTTGGACATGGCTGCGGCTGAGGGAATGGATTTAGCAACAGCGGCTGATATTATGGCGAGTTCATTGCGAGGTTTCGGACTTGAGGCCAGTGATGCGGCACGTGTGAGTAATATTCTAGCGCAGACGAGTGCGGCGAGTAATTCAAGTATAACGGGACTTGGAGAAAGCCTGAAGTATGTTGCACCTGTAGCAAAAGGTTTAGGAGTTTCGATTGAGGAAACTAACGCAATGCTTGGTATCATGGCTAATGCAGGTATCAAGGGCAGTCAGGGCGGTACAGCATTACGTGCGGCCATGCTGAGGCTGTCGAAAGAACCGAAAGCAGTAGCAAAGGCACTTGGAGCATTGGGTATCAGTGCAAGAGATGCAAAAGGTAATTTCCGCGATTTTCCCGACCTAATGCAGGCATTAAGCGCAAAGATGAAGAATATGGGATCAGCGGACAAGATGAAATATCTGAGCAACATATTCGGAAGTGAGGCAGCTTCAGGAATGCTTGCGGTAATGGAGGCTGCAGTAGACGGTTCACTTCAGAAATTGACGCGTCTTAATCGTGAATCAAGCGGTCAGATGCAGGCATTGAGTAAGCACACAGGCATTAGTCTTGATGATTTACGTGCAGGAATGAAGGAAACTGACAAATACGCGCGAGCATTAGGCGTTTCATTTGGGGATTTGAGCGTTTATACGGCAATGTTATCGAAAGGCGCATACAAAGGTGCGGAAGCTGATTATATGCTGACACAGGCATTTAAGCGTCTGCACGACCAGCCTAAAGAAGTTGAGAAGGCGTTGAAGGCATTCAACATAAGTCTGCTGAACGACAAGGGAGTAATGCGCGACTTCGATATGATTTTAACTGACTTAAGCAACACGATGAAGGACATGAGTCCGCCAGACCAGTTAAAAGAGCTGACGAAGATATTCGGCAAAGAGGGAGCAAGAGCAGTTCAGGCGTTAATGCAGGGGATGAGTTCCGGCTTATATGACGAATACGCAAAAGTAGCAGACAGTGCAACAGGCGTAAGCAAAGAAATGGCCGATAAAGTTTTAGCTACGTTCTGGGGACAGAAGGAGCTTGCGAAATCGGCGATAAGCGATTTGATGATAACGATCGGGAATGTTCTTTTGCCTTCGGTTGAAGGGATAGTGAAGACGTTTGCGGAATGGACAGCGAGCTTAGGAAAATTAGCGAGTGATTATCCCAATGTTACGAAAGCGATTGTTGGAACAATAAGTGCTATAGCTACTTTAAGTGTAGTACTGACCACATTAAAACTGGTTTGGCTTGGTATTAAGTTACCATTCTTGATGGGAAAAGTTGCAAAGGATACGGTAGAAGTTGCAGATAAAGCTGGATTACTTTCAAAAATCTGGCGAAAGATGGGCATTAGTTCTTTATGGGCTGCGACTAAGACGAAGATACTGACTATAGCTACCAAGTCGTGGAATTTAGTAATGAAGGCCGGACGTGGCTTATTGGATGTTGGAAAACTGGTGCTTTATGGCGCAAAATCAGCCTTAGTTGCAGTGGCAAAAGGAACATGGACAGCCGCCGAGTGGTTATGGGTAGCTGCGATGAAAGCTGGTCGCGGTCTCCTTGATGTCGGAAAACTTGTACTTTACGGCGCAAAAACTATTGCTGTATCCGTTGCTACTAAAGCATGGTCAATCACTCAAGGGTTGTTGAATTTCGCGTTAAAGCCGTTTACAGGGCTGCTTAATCTCGGAAAATTAGCTCTGTATTACACAAAGCAAATCGTCATAGCCGCAGCTACTAAAGCATGGACAGCCGCGCAGTGGTTGTGGAACGCGGCAATGAATGCTAATCCCATTGGGTTAATTGTCGTAGCTATAGCCGGACTTATTGCCGCAGGGTATTACTTATACAAGAACTGGGATTCTATTTCTGCATGGTGGGGCAAAAAATGGGAATGGTTAAGCAACGTTGCTTCATCAGCTGTAGCAAGTGTAAAGAATATCATAGCCTCAATAAAGGATTGGGCATCAAAATATTTCAAGCTGGACTTTTCTGGCATGTTTGCAGGCCTTAAATCAGCAGTAGGTAGCGCAATAGACACGATTTCTAACCTGTTGAGTGCTATAAAAAGTCTGTTCATGCTTGATTTTTCTGGTATGTGGAACAGTCTAAAGGCTAGTTTTGAGAGCTTCATGGGTATCTTCAAGGGGATCAGTGAGGCAATAAGAAGCCTATTTAACATAGATGTATCTGGCGTAATTGATGGTTTGAAGGCAGTATTTGGCGGAATAGGCGACATGCTTTCGGGGATCGGCAAGACCATTGCAGGAATCTTCACATTTGATTTTTCCAGTATTTCAGAAGGCTTCATGAAATTCTGCGAGGGTGCAAAGAATACTTTACTCGGACTCGGAGAGACCATATCGGGGCTGTTCAACATAGATTTTTCAGGTGTATGGGACAGCTTCATGTCAGGTTTTGATAATGCTTGTAGTTACATTTCCGGCAAATTTGGAGAACTCACAAGCTGGGTAGGCAATGGATTATCAAGTGCGTGGAACTGGACAAAGGAACTTTTCGGCTACGGAGAGGATACAGGGACACAAGAACAGGCACAGGAACAGGCCAAATTAAAGGCACAGGTGCAGGATATTACAGTTCTGAACAAGATGAGCGAGGGATTTTCTGAACGGGTAGCTGAAATGACGCGAGCATGGCAACCGTTCAAGGATTCACTAGGAGCAGGATTTGAGCAGATATATAACCTGATGCAGGGAATAGCCGACAAGATACGCGGAGTAACAATTCCGGCAGTGAATGAGCTCGCGAGTGCTTTAAGCAGAATCGCGACTGAAATTTCATCTATTGTGCAGGCCGGAATGCTTGAAATTGAAGTGCGAACACCGAGTGCAGGCATGACAGACAATTACGCGCGTACAGCCAGAGGAATGAATAAAGGAAGTTATCGCCGTCATGCAGCAGGCGGAATATTCGCAAAGCCTCACATAGGACTTGTAGCCGAAGCCGGACGCGAAGCAATAATCCCCCTTGAAGACAAAGCACGCGGCATTCCCTTATGGAAAGCAGCCGGTGAGGAAATGGGCTTATTATTCGGAAATACCACGACCAACAATGACAATCGAAACAGTTCGATGATTTTTTCGCCGGTCTATAACATCACGGTCTACGGAGGAAACCCAGACACAGAAGAAAGATTCAGAGGCATAATTGAAGAGACTGTAGCCGACATGATGATGCAGGCAGAAAGGGTAAGTTTTACATGAGGACATACAGAACAGAACAGGGCGATACATGGGATTTAATTGCATTGCGAATGTACCCAAAAATCGGAGCAGAGCACCTCATGGACTTTCTGATTGACTATAACCCTGAACACATACACACCGTGATATTTCCTGCGAATGTGATTCTGAAAATCCCCGAAGTTGAAGTGCCGGTAATTTCAAGTCTGCCCGCATGGAAAAGGTGAGTAAATCATGCCTGTACAACATGCGAGATATGCAGAGGTCGTAATAATCTATGAAGGTGTCAATATAACACGCGACATAGCACCCTATCTGCTGAATTTCACATACACGGACAATGCGAGCGATAAGGCCGATGATATATCATTCAGCCTTGAAGACCGCGAAAGATTATGGATTAATGACTGGTTTCCGACCAAAGGCGACAAGATAAAAGCCAGCATAGTAACTCATGACTGGGAAGCCGCAAATCATACGCAGTCATTGCCGTGCGGGACATTTGAAGTTGACCAGATAGATTGTTCAGGACCTCCAAATCAGATAACGATAAAAGCAGTCTCAACGTTAGTATCTAAACCTATGCGTCAGGAGAAACACACAAAGGCATGGGAGAACGTGAAACTGTCAACGATAGCCGGAGACATGGCGAACAAGAACGGTTTAAGTTTATTCTGGGACAGTGAGAAAGACCCATTATTTGACCGCCGGGATCAGATTGAAACGTCAGACCTTGAATTTTTCTCAGGACTTGCGCGTGATTACGGGGTTGCAGTGAAAGTTACGGATACTCAGCTTGTATGTTATGACGAGGAAGAATACGAAAAACATTCGCCTGTAGGAGAGCTTTCATACGGAGATAAAAAATTAATCAGCTGGAGCTTTTCGAGCAAGACATCAGGCACATATAAATCTGCAAAAGTGCAATATCACGACCCTGTGAAAGATGAGACGTATGAAGTTGAAGAAGATGATGATGCAGTTGAGGGAACCGGCCGTACACTAGAGATTAACCAGAAGGCGGATACACTTTCGGATGCGCAGAAAATCGCGAAGGAGAAACTGCGCAAGGCTAACAGGAAAGAGATAACCGGCAATATAACGTTAATGGGAGATTTGCGTTTTGTAGGGAGCAGTAATGTCAGAATTTCAGGTTTCGGAGCATTTGACGGAGTATATTCGATTGAGAAGGCAACTCACAGTGTAGGCAGTTCATACACAACTAAATTAGATTTGAGCATGGGCAAAGAATCGAAATCATCGAACAAGAAAAAGAAAGCTAAATCCGGCAGACGTAAATCAACGACATCAACGGATACAGTGAACAGTGTATATCTTGGTGAGAGGGTGGTGCTTATATCCCCCAATGGATAATTACGATGAATCATGCGGACACGGACGATTTGGTTATGTCTCAGATTATGACCCGAAAAGGCACATGGCACGGATACGATTTCCAGATAAAGGCGATTTAGTATCATCGTGGCTGCCTGTAGCAGTACCGAATTCAATCAGGAACAAGGACGAAATTCATCTTGATATAGGCGAGCATGTTTACTGTTCAATGATGGGCAACGGTCTTGAAGTCGGAGTAGTGCTTGGCTCAATTTATGACGACAAGAACAAGCCTCCATTGGGAGACCCTGACACACGGAAGGTAACATTTAATGATGGCACAGAAATTTCATATGACCGTAAGAATCACAAGCTGGAGATTTATTGTGTAGGGGACATAGAGATAAAAGCGAATGGAAACATAAAGATAGAAGCAGCACGAATAGATTTAAATTAAAAAATCTGGAGGACAAGATGACTTACGAGGAAATTTTTAAACGATGGATGAAGCTCAAAGATGAAGTGCAAGAACTTCACGAAGACATAACGCAGAGTATCGATGCGGAAGGATACATTACAGATGAAAATAAAAATATGTTACGGGTAATGCGGCGTGGATGTCGGGAGATGTCAAGAATTTTATTAGGCTATATTGATTGAGGACACCAAATATGAACAGAGGAGAAATATATTCGCTTGGCAATCATAGATTAATGTGTGGTGATGCTTGCGAATTTGAAGACGTTATGAAACTGCTGAATGGAAAACGTGCGGATTTATGCCTCACCGACCCTCCTTATATGCTCAATATGCAGTCATGGAGAGGCGGAAACAAAACAGGCGGCTTTGACGTAGAACTCATGAATCAGTCGAGATATTTTGAGCGTTGGTTTAACACTGTCTATGAAGTTCTGCAGGAAGACGGAATATTTATGTGTTTCGGCAATTACAAGTCTAGTATCGTTTACTTCATGGCAATGTTGCGCACAGGATTTAAGACTTATGAGCCTGTTATCTGGGACAAAGATTATTTACAGCCCGGCAGTACAAGTTTTCGTGGAGTGTATGAAACAGTGAGTATAGGGATAAAAGGCAAGGCAAAAATAGCAGACAGGACAGCAAAGAATATATTCAAATCGGCATGGTTCAGTACGTTAGGTAAATATAATCATCCTGCAGAAAAACCTGAAGACTTATGCAACTGGTTAGTCTCAAAGGGGAGTCCTGAAAATGGAATCGTGTTAGACCTTTTCGGAGGTTCAGGAACGACATTAGCAGCATGTGAACGGGAGAACAGAAGATGTTACATCATGGAACTTAACCCCGAATACTGCAATGTGATAATAAGACGCTATAACGATATGACCGGCCTAAAAGCAGAAAGGGTTGCGTGAGCCATGCCAGCAGTAACGAGATTAGGCGATATATGCGCAGGCCATGAAGATTTTCCGCCGCGTGAATCAACATCAGGAAGTCCGAACGTATTCGTGAACGGTAAACCTGCACACAGACAAGGCGATTCATGGGCGGTACATTGCAACAGTGAACCCGTTTGTCATGGCGGAAGTCTTGCGTCAGGAAGTTCAAGCGTGTATGTCAACGGCAGGCAACTCGGACGAATTGGAGACCCAGTGAATTGCGGCTCAAGTGTTGCTACTGGAAGCCCAAATGTATTTGCCGGAGGGTAATTCATGATAGGCTCATACGGAGATATAGTGTTTGAAGTCTCAAGTGAAAGAGTGAAAACTTTCCGGGACTTTCAGATTCAGAGGAGCGCGAAATATTCAGAACATGCAATACATGGCAGAAAAGCATTACTTGAATTCACCGGCTTATCTCCTGCATCACTGAGCATTAACATCAGGTTAGACGCAGGGCTTGGACTTAATCCCAAAGAAGAACTTAATATGCTGTACGAAGTCCTGAATAATCACATCACAATGCCGTTTATCCTTGACGGTGAACCGCAGGGCGATAATCTCTGGGTACTTGAGAGCATAGACGAGAAACGCGAGATAATCGACAATCACGGGACATTAATAGCAGCAGAAATAACATTAAAGCTGAAAGAATACATAGAGGTGAACAATGGAGCTTGACGTATCACTCATGCCTGAAGAGATAAATTTTGCGCCTGCGAATGTAATTGAGGAAGTAGTGCAGAATGTCAGAACGATATGTACAACGAGCAAATACAGCGTCCCAATGGACAGATTATTCGGAGTTGATGCCGTGATGTTAGACCGACCGACACCGCGAGCAATGGCGGCCATGCAGGCGGAAATAGTGCAG
>JAFPWQ010000166.1 GCA_017394925.1 Synergistaceae bacterium | reverse complement strand
CAGAAAAGGGGAGTACGTGTACTTGTAGTAACGCAGAGTGCAAAAGGCGGAATGATTTTCACGAATGACGGCGAACATTTTTCATTTGATTCATTTAATATTCGTGCAGTCGACAACACCGGCGCACGTGATGCATTCTGTGCGGGCTTATGTGTCGGACTGAGTGAGGGAATGCCCATAAAAGCGGCGGCAAGATTCGGTTCTGCGTGCGGAGCTCTTGCATGTACGAAGATAGGCGCACATCCTTCGTTACCATGGCGGCATCAGGTCAGCGCATTACTCGGTGAATCCGGCGATGATGAATATGAGCTTTAATATTTAATTTTCAGGAGGGAATTTCATTTTGGAAGAATACACTTACTTGCTGAGTCTCTGCGTGATTCTTCTTTCGACAAAGATATTCAGCATCCTGTCTAGGCGTGCGCAGTTACCTCAGGTAGTCGGCGCATTAATGGCAGGATTATTTTTCGGTCCTGCAGTTTTGGGAGCAATCACGTCAAAATTATTCGGGATTCAGTTTTGCCTCATGCCTTCACCGTTATTATCGCGTCTTGCTGAACTCGGAGTCATAGTAATCATGTTCACCGCAGGAATGGAGACGGAGATTGACGAACTGAAAGCATCAGGGAAAGTTGGATTTGTTGTTGCTCTCATGGGCGTAATCGTTCCGCTTGGACTTGGTGCACTCTTAATGTATATCTTTGATGACAACGTTACATTTGCTTCTGCTATTTTTGTCGGGGCGGTCTTAACGGCTACATCAGTATCAATTACTGTTGAGGCGTTAAAGGAACTCGGCAAGATGTCAACGAAAGTAGGCAACGTAATATTAGCGGCGGCACTCATAGACGATATTCTCGGCTTAATCTGCCTGACCATAGTAACGGGCATTGCAGGAGGAGACGTAAACATCTGGCTTGTCGTTGCGAAGATACTCGGCTTCTTTTTGTTTCTGGGCATATGCGGACTGTCATATCATCACTTCATGGTATGGTACGTTGAGAAGCAGGAGAAAGAGAGATTACAGCGTTATCCTGTAATAGGCTTTGCGTTCTGTTTATTCATGGCATGGGCGGCCGAAGTCGTATTCGGAGTTGCGGACATAATCGGGGCATTTGCGGCAGGAATGATTATCGCGATGTCCCCCAAAGGACAGTATATCGCAAGCAAGTTTGACACGATTGCATATTTGCTTCTTACTCCTGTATTCTTTGCGAATATCGGACTCGAAGTTACACTGCCGGAAATGTCGTATCACCTTCTCGCGTTCACTGCAGCACTCTTAATCGTAAGCATAATCTCAAAGTTATGGGGCTGCGGACTTGGTGCAATGATCTGCGGATTCGATAAGAAACAGAGTTATCAGATTGGTCTGGGCATGGTCTGCAGAGGAGAAGTTGCGCTTATCGTTGCAGGCAAGGGAATGGCCATGAATCTAATCAGCGAAGATTATCTCGGTCCTATCGTCATCATGATAATCGTATGTACAATCATTACGCCGATATTCCTCAAGAGGGCGTTCAAGGGTCAGGATGATGTTGTCGGCAATACGGTATTTGAAGATGCATTCATGGTAACGGAACAGGCAGATGAACTTGCAGAAGAGATGTTCCATAAGAGATTACTGCTCAGCATGAGGGAACAGACTTATCAGCCGTAACACGAATTATAGCCTGCTTGCGGGGAGTGAATGAAAAGCTCCCCATTTTTATTGCCTCTGAAAAATAAAGACCTGTTTTTTTTTTTTTTTGTAAAATATTGTTATAATAGTGCAAATTTTTTCAGGAGGTAATGAGCATGTCAGCGATGAAAGAATTTTTTGATCTCGTATCAAAAGATAAGGACGTAAAGATCGAACTTGGAACGGAAACAGTCAAAGCATTAACTGCACTTCTTGCAGAAAAGGGACTGAAGGATGACGCGAGAAGGGTACTTGAGGCAGTTACGGCAAAAGTAGCGGAGGCTCACGGATTCAGGCTCGGCGAAATGGAAGAACTCTCAGAAGATGAGATGCAGGCTGTGGCTGGCGGCAAGAGTGGTCATTGCAATGAGTGTTATAATCTCTTCACCTGCGGCTCGGGTGAGGATTAATAACCTGATACACTCAGAGAAGAAATGTAAATTGTTGCTCCTTCGGGGGCAGCAGTTTTTTATATATCGAAGGGGGAAATAATTTTTGTATTACAGACTGAAAGATAATTATATTCTGCGCGGCTGGGAAAAACTTCCGTATGCTGTCGTTGATACGCGGACAGGCAGAGCTGATTTCATTACGGGTCAGCAAATGCAGGCTCTCGAATTATGCGATGGAGAAATTGACGTTTCAGATATTTTTATCCCTGAGACGCTCAAAGAATTAATTGCTGAAGCCGCAGAAAAGGGAATAATTGAGCAATGCAAAAAAGGCGAGGGCTTTAAAGATATTCAGAAATACAGGAAATATCAAAACCGTTATATCAGTTCTGCTCACTGGTCGATAACGGGAAAATGCAATTATAAATGCCGCCATTGTTACATGTCAGCACCTGATGTGAACGCATATGAAGCTCCTCATGAGGACATCATGAAAATCATAGACATGTTAGCGGAATGCGGAGTTATGAAGGTCTCTTTAACCGGCGGCGAGGCATTAATACGCAAAGATTTTTTTGATATTGTAGATGCTCTTCTCGAACGCGGAATAATAATCACGAGAATATATTCTAATGGTGCTCTCGTTACAGAAAATGTTCTGAGGGAACTTGAGAAGCGAAAAATCCGGCCCGGTTTCAACATCAGCTTTGACGGTGTTGACGGCTGGCATGACTGGCTCAGAGGTGTAGAAGGAGCGCAGAAATTAACAGACCGTGCATTTGCGTTATGCCGTGATATGGGCTTCTCTGCGAATGCTACTGTTTCACTTCATCAGGGCAATAAACATACACTGAGAGATACGGTTAATCATCTGGCCTCACTGGGAGTTAAGCAAATTAAGACGGCTTATATTGCAGAACTCGGAGAATGGAAAACCCACAGCGATAATGATAACTCATTCGGCTTCAAAGATATATTTCAAACTTATCTTGATTATATCCCGTATTTTTATGAGGACGGAATGCCTATGGATATATTATCCTTAGCACCATTTTTTACAGCAGGCAGAAAATATCCTAATAAATATCAAATTTTCGGCTACAACGAAGAATATGACCCAAAAGAAACTTTTTTATGTACGACTTACCGAACTTCTATAAGAATATCGCCGGAAGGCCGCGTCTTAACGTGCGGAATGATGATAGGCATGAACATTGAGAAACTCTTTCCCGCAATGCCTGAAACGCATTTAAGAGACTGCATAAACTTCCCGGAATATTTGAGATTATCCAATATGACGGCAGAAGATTTTCTGAAAGCTAACGAAGAATGCAGAACATGCAAGTTCACAAAACATTGTTACGGAGGCTGCAGAGGCTATGCACTTATTGAGGACGAAAATAATTTAATGGGAATCAACAAAAGTGCGTGCGAGATGTTCAAAGGCGGCTGGATAAAGAAAATCGTCGAGACTGTCAAAAAATGCCGTCCGACTGCAGAATGTCCCGTTAAAGATTTATCGATGCTGCAATAGATCATATAACATCTATATCATAACGGCCATGCTTTTATGAACGCATAAAATTTTGCCTCCCCGTGAT
>JAFPWQ010000165.1 GCA_017394925.1 Synergistaceae bacterium | reverse complement strand
CAGAATGTCGTTCTTACGGTCATTCAGTTACTGCTCATCAACCTCGCAATGGACACACTCGCGGCTATTGCGTTCGGTTCAGAGCCTCCGAGACAGGAATACATGAACGAGAAGCCGATCCCAAGAGACGAGAACATAATCACAAATACAATGTTCAGCGAGATACTTTCAGGTGCGGCATACGTAACGTTAATCTGTCTTGCGGTTCTGTTCTTCCCGCCGGTTAAAAGATTATTCGGTGATGCCGATATAATTTATCTTAGGACTGCACTGTTCGCCGTGTTCATGATGTCTATCACGTTCAACGGTCTGGGCATGGCCTCATCGAAAAACTGCGTGTTCGTTATGCTGTTCATATTCGTACTGCAATGGGTATTCATTGAGTTCGGCGGGGAAGTGCTTAACGTTGAGGCACTGAGTCTTGATTCGTGGCTTAACTGCTTTGTGCTTGCGATTCTGATTATCCCGGTTAGATGGCTCGTGAAGAATTACAGCGTTGCAATGAAATTCATCATGGGAATAAAAGAACGAATGATGAAGGCGTAAAATAAAGACGCAAAGAGAAAAATAAAATCCCCTCTGCAAAATTAACAGGGGGGATATTTTTTACAAAAACTCTTTCACGGCTTGAAGAAAATCATGAAGGAGAACCTGATATTCCGGTGAAAGTAAATTCATCTTATCGGCTATCAACGACAGCGCAAAAATCCCAATACCTACGCCTATTGAGTACATTAGACCGTTGATAAGAGTAGAGAATAAAGCGCATATACCGCTCCATATTTTGAGAGCTATCCACTTTAGAACCTGAACTGCTCTTCCGCTGATTAGTCCCCAGAGCAAAAATAAACATGTCCGTACAAATCTCCAAATGCCGCCAAGTACATACATAGTCATGCGCCATAATCTGCCTGGAAGACGGCAAAAGAAGTTGACCACACTCAGGAAAAATTTCTTTACGGTGAAGAATATCTGAGAGATTGCATTCCTCAAAGGTGATGTAACAGATGTTACGGCCTCTGTTTCAATGTTGGCTATTTCTGCTTCACGTTGACGATGTGCTTCTTCCTCTGCAATCTTTTTTCTTTCCTGTTCAACATCATCTGCAAACTTATTAGCTATTGCCCAGCCGATAGCTTCCGTAATTGTGAATGCAGTAGAAGCATTAATCACGTTGCCAAGCACAGGAACCCAACCGAGTAATGCCTGAGACGCTGATCTGCCTATCACTGTTCCTGCCGCCGCCGATATGAGACTCTTTATTGTCGTCTCTCCTAAACTCTTCCCGAAAACGTTTCCCAATGATGCAACCATTCCGATTTGAATGGGCATAATGATTGCGTTATCCGAAAGCGGAATTTGTGCAAGCCCTGCACCTACAGCTCCGGCAGCTACAGCAGCTGAATGAATTATCGCATGACACTTCGAGTTTTCACTGTCAGTCATACTCATAATATAAAACCTCCTTTTAATGATAGAAAAATTTACATGAAAAGAGCTCTTGACATTTGGCTCATTATACGTTATGGGGGGGGGGTATAGGTCAAGGGGCAATATGTGCAATTACAGGACATAATTTTTCAGTCTGAGTATAATTAACTGCAATGAAATTTATTTCACGGAAGGAGATGTTTAACTTGCCGCGCTATGTATGTGTTCACGGACATTTTTATCAGCCTCCGCGAGAAAATCCATGGCTTGAGACCGTAGAGATTCAGGAGAGTGCTGCCCCATGGCATGACTGGAACGCAAGAATATCATCGGAATGTTACAGCCGTAACGCCGCATCAAGAATCCTCAATGAAGAAGGTTACATCAAAAAGATCTGCAACAATTATTCACGAATGAGTTTCAATATAGGCCCGACACTTTTAACATGGCTGGAAGAAAAAGACCCGTTATGTTACGAGGCAATACTCGAAGCAGATATTAAAGGCCGCAAAAGATTCTCAGGTCATGGTCCGGCAATGGCACAGGTCTACAATCACATCATCATGCCGTTAGCTTCAAGGCGCGACAAAGAGACTCAGGTCAAATGGGGAATAGCAGACTTCATGAAACGCTTTAAGCGAATGCCTGAAGGAATGTGGCTCGCTGAATGTGCAGTTGATACGGAAAGTCTTGAAGTCTTAGCAGAGAACGGAATATTATTCACAGTTTTATCACCGTGGCAGGCTCAGTCAGCGCGTACATTCGGTTATGGAGGATGGCAGGACGTGAGCGGCGCAAGAATTGACACAAGATGTTCTTACGTTTGCAATCTGCCTTCAGGAAGAAGCATTGCAATATTCTTTTATGACGCTGGATTATCACAGAGAATTGCGTTCGATAATTTACTCAATGACGGCGGAGTTTTTGCGCGTGAATTAATCAACTCGAATCCGAATCACGGTCAGCCGGTGTTATGCAACGTTGCCACTGACGGCGAATCATACGGACATCATCACAAGCACGGAGACATGGCCTTAGCATATTGTCTTGACTGCATAGACCGTTCTGCTGATGCCCAGCTTACTGTTTACGGTGAATACCTCGCGTTTTATCCCCCTGAGCGTGAAGTGAAGATAATCGAAAATTCTTCGTGGAGCTGTGCGCATGGTGTCGAACGATGGCGAAGTGATTGCTCATGCGGTGCAGGCACACCTAACTGTCATCACAAATGGAGGAAGCCTCTCAGAGTTGCAATGAATTTCCTCAGAGATAAGCTCGCAGATCTATTTGAAAGTGAAAAGGGAGCAGCAGGTCTCTTCAATGACGCATGGAGTGCAAGAGACAAATATATAGATGTAATTCTCGACAGAAGCATTGAAAGCGTAAATGAATTTCTCACGAATAATGCTAAACATGAACTCAATGACGAAGAAAAAGTGCGCGCGTTGTCATTAATGGAAATGGAAAGAAATTCGCTTTTGATGTTCACGTCATGCGGATGGTTCTTCGATGAAATTTCCAGAATTGAACCCGTACAGATTATGCGTTATGCGGCAAGAGCAATTGACCTCGCAAAAATGTTGTTCAACGAGGACTTAGAGCCTGCATATCTGAAATTACTTGCTGAAGCTCCCAGTAATGTCCCTGAGTTACAGGACGGCGCAAAGATTTACGAGTTACGCGCAAAACAGGGAAGAGCAGACAGGTTACAGATGGCCGCATATTATGGTATTGCCTCACTGTTGAATGACTTCAAGCAAAGTTTTTCCGAAGGCTGCTGGGACATGTACGGTGATGCGTTAAAACTCGGCGATAATGATTCGACTTCATTCTCGGCAGGAAAAGTTCATGTACGCTCAAGTATAACGCTTGAAGAAGGAGATTATATTTTCGCGATGAATCATAACGGCGGAACATCAATTGCGTGCGGAATAGCTGAAGATGATAACCCTGATAATGCGCTCACGTTCGATGAAGTGAAAAGTCTTCAGGCACTCTTCAATGATGAGAACAAAGAATCTCTATTATTCGGGAAATTCGGATATAACCAGTTCACGCTCACTAATATTCCTTCGGATGCGAGACACAGAATCATATCTGAACTACTGCGTCAGGATGTCGATAAACTTGAATCATCAATGAAGGGTATTGTCCAGAATTACGATAACCTTCTCGAATATTTGACTCTCCTGAATGCAAAGCCGCCGGCAATCATGATAACAGCAGCAGAGTTCACACTGACGAGCGAGATTATACGCAGACTTGAGAGCAGCTATCATGATGTGGCAGGGATAAGACGTGCGTTTGATTTTGCAGCGTTCTGGCAGGTTAAGCCCGATGAAGAAAGAATCAGATTTGCATTTTCGGACTGCATTAACGAAATTCTTGCTGAACTTTGCATGACGGGTTTGAATCTCGAATCACTTGAAGATTTGAACGAACTGATTAAATTATTCTCAGAAAAATTTGAATGGCATCTCAGCCTTTACGAATCGCAGAATCTATATTATGAACTCTTAAAGAAGAACGGCCCCAATCTGAAATATGAGCCTGAGAGACTGAGCAATGCACTTCATGAACTGGGAAGGTCATTGAGATTTTCAGATGAGATATTAAACAAGATGAGCCGATGAGCAAATAAAACTTTTTCCCTTTCAGCGTTAAATGCGGGGAGGGAATTTTTTTTTGCGTTCATGTTGATATAATTAAATCACAAAAATTTTTCTGAGGTGATAATGTTTGTTCTGGCTAATGAGAATCAAAGAATACTTAATGAAATTTCTCCGGCCTTCGTTATATATATCAGGGCTGGATTACTTTTTAAAGCTCTGGAATCAGTCTGACGCAAAAGAACGCGGGATATTATTGCTTGTATTCTCTCCGATGTTCATCTGCACAGGCGGATTAATCTTCAGCATAATATATTTCGTTCTGTTCGTACTGCCTTCGTTCCTGTTCGGGATATTAGGCTGGGGACTTCTTGCGGCACTTTTCGGTGCAGGCGGAAGATACTGCTTCAAGTATTTCACCGGCAAGGAAATACCCGAAAACGCATATAAATCGCATTTTTCATCATCATCTTCATCTTCATCATCAGGAGCAGGCAGAACTGAGAGAACAGAGAGAGATATGCATGAAGTGATAGAGGCTCAGATAGTAGACACTGAAGACACGAATAAATAAATGCCTCCTGACGATAAAGACAGGCTGATTCGATTCAGCATAACCGTTCCCGAAAAATTACTGTGCGAATTCGAGAAATGCTATTACTCCGATGAACGCGATAACAGATCCGAAGCCGTGAGATTTCTTATGCGTGAATACATTGCAGGTGAACGCTGGAAGTGCAGTAACGGGGAAATTTTTGCGACAATTACGATTGTGTATGATCATCATCTGCCTGAACTCACGAGAAAGCTCACACTTGCACAGCATGATAACGGTGATGTGATTATCTGCTCTACACACGTGCATATTAATCATGAGACATGTCTTGAATGCATAATCACAAAGGGCCTCTCGAATCAGATTCAGATATTCACGGAGGCTCTGAAAAATATTCGCGGAATTAAGAGCGTGAATGTAAATGTGAGTTCCGAAATCTAGCTTTACAGCGTATAAATATATCTGCAATGTTCAGAATGATTATCAGCGAGGCAATTACTATCACGGCAGGCATTGTTGAAGTGCGACATGCATGTGAGGCATCATCGCATAATCTGAATGTTCTTACTGCAATTACTCTATAGGGAACAAGTATACTCATTAAAGCGGCAAGTGAGGACAGGAAATTAAACACGCACGAATAAGGGCAATACAAAGCATACAATGAAAGCATTTCAACTGATATTCCCATAATCATTATGAAGAATCCTGCACTCCAGCAATCCATGTATGAGCCTGAATAGCATACAGAAAACAGGAATGAAGGAGTGAGTACAAGAACCTGTCCCAAAAGCATATTTACGTATGGAATAATATATTTTTTCATGATACAGCACTTCCTCAAAAAAGCTCACAAAAATCTCCCCTGCTTTTACACAAGGGAGATGCAATTTATATTCTTACACGCTTAAACTATCTGCCCATTTCTTTAACTCTTCAGTCGTAACTCTGCGATTGAATACTTTCCCTTCACGTATACTTGCATTCGGTGCGCTGACCTGTAACCCTTCAACTGCTTTCCCGAATCCTGATCCCCCTGACGTCGCGAATAATATTATCGTCTTACCAGAAAAATCATATGCTTCAAGGAACGTATTTATGATTGTCGGTGCAACATACCACCATATCGGGAAGCCTATGAATATCACATCATGGCCATCAATCTTTGCGTTCCTGTCTGCAAGTTCAGGACGTGAGGACTTATCGCGCATCTCAATACTGCTTCGTGAGCTCGAATCGTTCCAGTTCAAATCCGCGTTCGTATACGGCACTTTGGGTTTAATTTCGTAGATGTCAGCATTAACTGCCTCTGCTAATTTCTTCGCTACACTCCCGGTTACACCGCTCGCAGAAAAATATGCGACTAATTTATTGCTCATGATTACATGCTCCTCTTCAGAATATCAATCACTTCATCATGCGTCAGAACTTTATAGCCGCCCTCAAGAATGAATGTTCCCTTTGCGATTCCCTCGAACATATCTTCAGTTACGCCTAGTTCTTTAAGACTCATGACGACTCCGATCTCACGCATCCATGATTCAAGAGCCTTCAGTCCTTCGTCCGCTAACTGTGAATCACTTTTGCCTTCTGGATTGATTCCCCATACATTAACTGCAAAACGCGCGAATCTCTTTAAGCCTGCGTTCATGATTGTACGGTAATATGCGAGAGATACGGCTGAAAGTGTCATACCGTGAGTTGCATTCGTATATGCTCCGACTGACTGACCGATCATGTGCACCATCCAGTCCGTTGTTTTCCCCTTCGCAATTAACGTGTTCAATGCCCATGTCGCCGTCCACATGATATTGCTTCGTGCTTCATAGTCATGAGGATTCTTCACGGCAATTCTTGAACTGTTCACGAGGGACTTCATGAGACCTTCCGCAATGTAATCTGATGTGTTGTCGTCATCACCTGAAAGATACTGTTCCAGAATGTGGCACATAATATCAAAGAACCCTGCGACCATTTGATACTGAGGTACTGTGAATGTGTATTCGGGATTCAGAATCGAAAACTTCGGGAACACGTTATCTCCAAATACATGGCCGATCTTTAATTTCTGCGCATGATTCGTGATGACACTTCCGCCGTTCATTTCGCTTCCTGTTCCGACCATCGTTAAGACACATCCAACAGGAATGATTTTGCATTCAGGTTCTTCCATTCTGAGAAAATATTTGTCCCAAGGGTCGCCGTCATAATATGCTGATACTGATACTGCCTTCGAGTAATCGCACACTGAGCCGCCCCCAACAGCAAGAATCAAATCAACGTTATTCTCTCTTGCGAGCTTTGCACCCTCGTATAACTTTTCGATTGTCGGGTTTGACATTACGCCGGGCAATTCGGTTACGTTCTTTCCGCAGTCTTTAAGAATCGAAATTATTTCATCATAAAGTCCGCTTTTTTTGATTGAACCTCCGCCGTATGTGAGCATAATATTTTTTCCGTAATTCGCAAGTTCATCTTTAAGTGAGGCTAACGCATTCTTTCCGAAATGTAAGCGCGTAGGATTTGAATATGTGAATTCGCCTAACATATTTGAATTTCTCCTTTGTGTTTATGTTTGTGATTGCCGAATGATAACACATTAAATCTGCCTTTACTGCAAATTATCAGCTCACATAAATTTTTCTCTTTGTGTTTATTGTTGCCGGATGATATTGCATTTAATACTGTTTTACTGCACATTATCAGTCTCAGCGTAAAAATTTTTCTGTATCGAGTATCTTCTCGCGTGAGTTTACCGTTAATGTCAACGCTACTGCACTAAAGCTATTCACGGGAGGGTGCATGAAATTCTGAGTAATAGCACATTAAATCCCGTTTCACTGCAAATTCTCAGTTTCTGCATAAAATTTTTCCGTGTCGAGTATATTTTCACGTGCGCTTACCGTTAATGTTGAAGCTACTGCACTAAAGCTATTCACGGGAGGATGCATGAAATTCTGAATCGCATCAATGCCCATGATAATCCCGAGTGCCTCAGCCGGCACTCCT
>JAFPWQ010000164.1 GCA_017394925.1 Synergistaceae bacterium | reverse complement strand
GCATATTCTTCAGGTGAAACGGCCTCGCACCATTCATTCGATGTTTCTTCACCGGCAACTTCAATTGCGAGGTGCTGGAACCATGAGTCTTTTGCGGCCCCATGCCAGTGCTTAACGTTCGCAGGGATATTCACAACATCACCGGGCTTAAGTTCGCGTGCAGGTTTACCCCATTCCTGATAGTAGCCTCGTCCGTGAACAACGATTAAGATTTGACCGCCGCCGTTCTTCGCGTGATGAATATGCCAGTGATTTCTGCAGCCAGGCTCAAACGTAACATTGAAGATTCCTACCTGCTCAAGCGATAACGGAGCAAGATAGCTCTTACCGTCAAAGTATTGTGCGTATGCGTCATTGCTCTTGCCTAACGGGAATGCACTTAGCTTTTCTGATTCAGGGTTCAGGTGCAGGCCTTTACTGCTGAGTGTTATATTTGCCGGTTCACTGGGAAAATCTTTGCGTGATTCTGTCATCACATCTGCCTTCTTTCTGTATGATTTATACTCTGACGAATTAGTATATTCCTTCTGTGCTTCATCGTCTGCGTAAATCTCCATTGTGTGAATGAAATTTTTACGTTCTCCTTTTTCACTCGTCGCGAACATTCCCATAATGCCGGGTACTTCTGCAACTGCTCTTGTCATTTCCTGAGTGATTGATGCTTTGAACTCTTCAAGATTATCATTCTTAACTTCAATCAATGACAGTATTATAGTTTTTGCTTTGCCTTCTTTCTTCTGTTCAAGCACAACCGCATCAACAGGAAGAAATTTCACGCTCTCAAGTATGCTTTTTCTTTCCTCAACGAATGCCTTGAATCCTTCGCTTGATGTGTGAACCGTATATGCGTCTTCATCTTCGTAAATCTCAAGCAGACGCATAATGTCATGATTAGCTGCATCGACTGCACCGTAAAGCGAATACGTTCCTGATTCATTCGGCGTGGACTTTGCAACTGTACGCACACTTATTGCGGCCATGTCGGACATCCTGCCCGGTTTTGATTCGAGGACTGCCCAGTGAATTTTCATGTTCTTTCCTTCAGGAGAAAACACCGTGTGAGCATATGACTCTTTTGCAGTGAACATGACACACAGAATCATAAATACCATAATGAACTTCATGATATGAATCACCTCATTAATTTTTATTTGATATACTGCGATTATACATGTTATAACTCAACTTCAATCCTATACGTAAAATTGACTATTGCGTTTTTGTGTTCATAGGTTTATTATTCCGCGCGTTGTTAATTAGCACTCTGCGATATTGAGTGCCATTAAGAAAATTTAAATGAGGAGGCAGAATTAAGAAATGAAACTGAAACCATTAGGCGACAGAATAGTAGTTAAAGTAGTAACGCGTGATGAAAAAACAAAAGGAGGAATTCTTCTTCCTGATACAGCAAAAGAAAAGCCAACAGAGGGCGAAGTTCTTGCAGTAGGAACGGGAAAAGTTCTCGATAACGGACAGAAACAGCCTGTAGAAGTGAAAGTCGGAGACAGAATAATATTCAGCAAGTACGCAGGAACAGAAGTAACAGTAGATGGAGAAGAGCTTGTAATATTCAGTGAGCGCGATGTGCTTGCAATAATTGAAAAGTAATTTGAATTTGAGACATTAAGAGGAGATATAAATATTATGGCAAAGATTCTTTCATTCGGTGAAGAAGCAAGAAGGGCAATGCTCAGAGGCATAGACAAAGTTGCAGATACAGTTGGAGTAACACTTGGCCCTAAAGGAAGAAACGTAGTACTTGAGAAAAAATTCGGATCACCGATGATCACGAATGACGGCGTAACGATCGCAAAAGAGATTGAACTTGAAGATCCGTTCGAGAATGCCGGTGCACAGTTACTCAAGGAAGTGGCATCAAAGACGAATGACATCGCCGGAGACGGAACGACAACAGCAACGATATTCTCACGTGCAATAATCCGCGAGGGAATGAAGAACGTAGCCGCCGGTGCAAACGGAATGTTAATGCGTCAGGGAATCGAGAAAGCAATCGATTTTGTAGTTGAAGAACTCAAGAAGCAGAGTACACCCGTCAAAGAGAAAGAGAAAATTGCACAGGTAGCTTCAATTTCAGCAAATGACGCGGCAGTCGGTGCGTTAATCTCTGAGGCAATGGCTAAAGTCGGTGAGGACGGAGTTATTACGATTGAAGACTCACAGACCGTAGGGACAACTCTTGAAATGGTTGAAGGCTTACAGTTCGACAAGGGATATATCAGTCCTTACATGGTAACTGACAGTGAGAGAATGGAAGCAAATTTTGATGACGCGTATATTCTCATTCATGACGCAAAGATAAGCAACATTAAAGACTTGCTTCCTGTTCTTGAAAAGGTTGTGCAGACCGGCAAGCCTCTGTTAATCATCGCAGAAGATGTTGAAGGTGAAGCCCTTGCAACACTCGTAGTGAATAAACTTCGCGGAGTAATGCAGGTAGCAGCAGTAAAGGCACCCGGATTCGGCGACAGAAGGAAGGCAATGCTTCAGGACATCGCGATAGTAACGGGCGGAGTCGTAATCAGTGAAGAGACCGGCATGAAGTTTGAGAACACAGAGCTTAACATGCTTGGCCGTGCAAAGAAAGTTAAGATCACGAAGGAAGATACGACAATAACACAGGGTGCAGGAAATTCCGAAGAGATTCGCAAACGTGCAGGACAGATCCGCAAAGAGATTGAAGATTCAACATCGGATTATGACAAGGAGAAATTACACGAGAGACTCGCGAAACTTGTCGGAGGTGTTGCAGTCATTCAGGTTGGATCGGCAACTGAGACCGAGCAGAAAGAACTCAAGCACAGAATCGAAGACGCACTTAATGCTACACGTGCAGCAGTAGAAGAAGGCATAGTAGCAGGCGGCGGAGTAGCAGCACTGAACTGCGCGGCAGCACTTGAGCCATTCGTCGAGAAATTAACGGGTGATGTGAGAACAGGCGCAAGAATAGTACTTGATGCACTCAAAGCACCGTTATATCTCATCGCAGAGAACGCCGGTTATCAGGGTGATGTTGTTGTTGAACGCGTGAGAGGCGAGAAGATCGGACACGGTCTTAATGCCGCAACTGGTGAGTACACTGACATGGTCGCCGCAGGAATCATTGACCCCGTCAAAGTAACACGTTCAGCGTTACAGAATGCAGGATCGATTGCCGCTATGGTCTTAACGACAGAAGGAATTGTTGCGGATAAACCCGAAAAGAAAGATGCAGCTCCAGCTATGCCTGGCGGTATGGGCGGTATGGACGGAATGTATTAGACTCAAAACTGAGAGAATAAATTTTCCCCGAAGGCCAAAAAACCAACGGGGAATTTTTTTGTGTTCATATCATGCGTGCTTCTTTGCTTTTTTCACTCAGTTTATGCAAAATCTTTAATGCCTGCATGGGCGTAATATTATCCGTGTCAGTCTCTGAAAG
>JAFPWQ010000023.1 GCA_017394925.1 Synergistaceae bacterium | reverse complement strand
GCTCTTGGGAGTTGCAATGTAATCGTCAAATTGTCCGGGAACAGGAACCCAAAATGCATGAACGAATCCCAAGACAGAATAGCATGTAGTAACATCATCAACAAGAACACGGACTGCGAGAATGTCATACAGTTCATCGAATGAGATATGCTTTCTCTGCATCTTCTCGTATATGCTGTAATAATGCTTGGAACGCCCTTTTATCCTGCATGGAATATTATCCTTCTGAAGTCTTGCCTCTAATACTTCACGCGCCTTATTGATGACTTCTTCCATTTTGGGCATTCGTTTTTTCACACGCTGTTCGACTTCTGCGTATATATCCGGGTGAAGATACTTAAACGATAAATCTTCGAGTTCACGCTTCAGATGATATATTCCGAGTCTATGCGCTAAGGGTGCGTATATTTCCATTGTCTCAAGGGCAATACGTTTCTGTTTTTCCTCACGCATGACATAAAGCGTTCTCATGTTGTGAAGTCTGTCCGCAAGTTTGATTAAGACCACGCGAATATCACGGGCCATGACGATGAACATTCTGCGTAAATTCTCGCCGGTTAAATCTTCGCGCGACATGAATTCTTTCACGTCATCACCCGCAAGTTTTGTTACTCCCTGTACAAGCATTTCAACATCAGAGCCGAATTTCTCTTTTAATTCTTCTGATGTTACTTCAGTATCTTCAAGCGTATCATGCAATAAAGCCGCTTCAAGTGTGGCCATGTCTAAATGCATGTCAGCAAGAATCAACGCCGCATTCAGAGTGTGAATAATATACGGGTCTCCTGATTTACGCAGCTGATGTTCATGTGCCTTTGCAGAAAATACAAACGTCTCGCCGAGCTTGCGCATTTGTTCGGGCGTTAATGACATCATCGCCTTGTTCCATAGTTCCTGCCAGACTGAACGAACGCATTCTTTCTGTGAGTTTGCCGGGATTCTCAGAAAATATTCATCACGCAATGAAGACATTTCATGCAGGAAATCCGAAGAGTTATCAATCGATGGTACGCTGTTTAATATTGACGAAAACGTTTCGCTTCCTGTCTCTAATGTTTCGGGATTCTCTTTCTTCTCTGTATCTTTATTCTCTGTGTTCACCCGTAAAATCACTCCTTTCTTTGTCAGCTTGTAACCGCACAGTCCAGAATGAACTGCAATTGCTCTTCGTTCCTCCAGAAATCTAATCGCGGATGATATACCCAGCCTTGTACTTTGCTCATCATTTCGGCCACGTCTCCCGGCGATGTATTGAATGCAAGAAGTCTCGCGTTATGAATGCGTATACATGTATGCTTGCCCTCTTTGCCAATTGGGATTAAATCAGTGTATGCTAAATTCTTCACCGTGTAGAACTTCGGAGACGGATTATTATTCCCAAAAGGCCCGAGCTCAGAGACCGCGCGCCAGTCATCAATTGAAATTTCAGACGGCGGAATATCAATTACAGGTGTAACTCCTTCGGGCTGAATCTCAATGTCAGCTAACATCTTCTCTAATTCATCGCGTACTCCCGGCCAGTTCTCATAAAGCACAGAGAATCCAGCCGCGTATTTATGTCCACCCCACGCATCAAGCATGTCCGCAATCTTCTTTAATATTCCGACAGCATCGCCTCCTTCAGGCACTCTTAAAGTCCCGCGAATAACTTTGCTTCCCACAGGAGCAGCTAACACTATGGGCATGTTATATTGTGCGCATACTCTGCTTGCTACTCCGCTTAGTACTCCTACAGGCCATGAATCATGATAGAGAACTTTATTCGTGATTCTGTGAGTGATTATCCCGTCATCAATTTCACGCGCAATATTTTCCGTTAATGTCTGACGCTTCCTGTTTATGCGCATCAAATCATTCACACATGAATATATTGCATCACTGCTGCCGCTTCCGAGTAACGCCCGGACTCCTGCATCAGCCGTAGCGATTCTTCCCGGTGCATTCAGACATGGGATAACTCTCATCGATAAATGCTCTTCTGAAAGCTGAGACTTGTTTATGCTCAGGCAATCGAATAATGCGCTTAATCCCCGTCTTGGATTTGAGCGCATTAATTTCATTCCGTAACGTACAAGCGAACGATTGAGATTATGAAGGGGCATACAGTCAGCAATGGTAGCAAGAGCAGCTAAATCTAATTCATACTTCAGGAAATCACGCGACACTATATTCTCTTTCCATGCCCAGCACCATAATACTGCCGTTGCGCATATCTTCTGAACGTCTCCGGAGTCCATATCGATTGAGGGATTAACGATTGCAGGTATCGTTATGGGAGCAGATACAGAATGATGATCGAACACAAAAATATTTATGCCCTGTCTGCGTAAGTCTTCAAGCATTTCTGAGTCATTCGTTCCGCAGTCAACAACTACGAGCGTGTTGCATCCCATTAACGGAAGTTTTTCGAGAACTCCGGCATTTAATCCATAACCGTGAATGTCTCTTCTCGGAATGAAATATCTGACTTGTGCGGCCTTTTTCCTGAAGATTTCCATTGCAAGAACTGTAGAGCTTATGCCGTCAGTGTCATAATCACCGTAGACTAAGACATTTCCGAATGAGCTTTTTGATTCCCATAATGCTTTTGCGGCCTTTCCTC
>JAFPWQ010000163.1 GCA_017394925.1 Synergistaceae bacterium | reverse complement strand
TTCTGGAGCTTCGTAAAAATCGGCTTCACGAGTTTCGGCGGACTCTCAATGATACCGTTAATCTCAAGTGAAATGATTTCGCATAACTGGATGAATGCACACGAAGTATCCGACATAGTAGCGATTGCCGAAATGACACCCGGCCCGTTAGGCTTGAACTGTGCAACGTTTGCGGGAATGAGGGCGGCAGGTTTAGCCGGTGCATTCATTGCGAACATGGGCGCATTAGCTCCGACATTTACGTTATGTTTTGCGGCGGCAGTCTTCTTTGAACACTTCAGGCAGAATAAGAGACTTGCGCAAATTATGACGGGAGTACGTCCTGCATGTGTGGGAATGGTTGCCGGAGTAGTGATTCAGCTTTCACTTGCGAATTATGCGGATATTAACGGCGGGGTTCATGTGCCTTCGGTGATACTTGGACTCGTGAATTTGATTCTGCTGATGAAATTTAAGATTTCGATTCCCAAAGTCTTATTATTCAGTGCGGTAATGGGAGTAATATTATTTGGGTTTATGGGACTGTGAAGAAAACAAAAGCTCCTCGCATGGACACGGGGAGCAAATTTTTTTGTGAGTTCGTCATTCAAACCAGCTTATCACCCACTCAACAGCAATTCCAACTGCATCGCCTATTCCATCACTAGATACTCGTACTGACCATGCCGCTGTCAGACATACCATTCGTTAAGTGTTATCATTCACTGAGATAATAACGAGGTGATTATGCTTTGAACAAAGAGAACCTGAAGAAGATAATTGAACTGCGTCATGAACTTCATAAATACCCGGAACTTGCCATGAATGAATCGCACACTAAGAGGCGGTTAATGAATTTCATCGAGGCGAATACAAATCTTGCTGTTGTTGACTGCGGAAAATGGTTTTATGCCTCGCGTTACGTTGAAGGCACAAGCGCGATTGCCTTCCGTGCGGACATGGACGCATTACCCATGAATGAGAGTATATCTCTTCCGTATGAATCAGTGAATGAAGGAGTATCACACAAGTGCGGGCATGACGGACATTGTGCGGCACTCTGCGGTCTTGCGCTTGAACTCGCGAATATAAACGTGAACCGTTCGGTGTATCTGATATTCCAACATGCAGAAGAAACCGGTCAAGGCGGCTCTGAATGTTCATCAATGATTCGTGAGAGAAATATCAGCGAGATTTACGCGTTTCATAACTGGAGCGGCTATCCTGAGAACAGCATAGTAATACGTTCGGGATTATGTCATTGTGCCTCGCAGGGACTGACGATAAAGTTCACGGGCATAACTTCACATGCGAGCGAACCCGAAAAAGGTATTAATCCTTCATTTGCTGTGGGAAGATTCATAATGTCGCTCAAGGAACTTCATGAGAAATACGAAGGCAGAAAAATTTTATGCACTGTCGTTAATGTTCGTGTGGGCGAAAAGAATTTCGGAATTTCACCGGGAGACGGCGAAGTGTCTTTAACACTCAGGGCTGAACATGAGAATGATATGAAGAGCTTTGACGATGATACGCGTAAACTTGCCGTGAAGACAGCAGAAGTGCATAACGTGAATGTGAGCTTTGAGACGCATGATTATTTTCCTGAGACCGTCAGCGATTCGGAATGCGTGATGAAAGTTAAGAATGCCGCCGAAAAACTTGGTCTTGATGTTATTGCCATGAATAATGCAATTCGTGCTTCTGAAGATTTCGGCTGGTACATGAAACAGATTCCCGGTGCAATATTCTATGTCGGCAACGGTGAAGATTACCCTGCAATACATACGGGCATATATGACTTCAACGATAATATTCTGAGTACGGCGGTTGATATGTTCAGATGTATATTCATGATGAATGCGTGATAAAATAAATTCGTGGGCAGTTCAGACGGTCGCATGTTCACAGCATGAGGAAAGTCCGGGCTTCACAGGGCAGTATGCCGGATAACGTCCGGCCGGAGTAATTCGAGGGAAAGCGCAGCAGAAAAGATACAGCCAGAATAACGGCAATGGTGAAAAGGTGCAGGGTAAAAGCCCACCAGGCATGAAGTAATTCATGTGCTATGCAAGCCCCATACGAAGCAAGATCTAATAGAGAGGGTTGAAGGCGGCCCGCTGACCTCCGGGTATGATCGCGTGAGGCTCTTCGCGAGGAGAGTCCCAGATAAATGACCGTTAATCACACAGAACCCGGCTTATGATCTGCCCATGCATATATACATATCATCATGAGTACACTATCATTCACACACTGGAAGGCACATAAACTTGGAAGACATAAATTTTTACGACTGGCAGATAAGAGCATACAATCACATCAGGAATAACAGCGCAGTACTTTCAGCTCCAACAGGATCAGGCAAGACACTGGTAGCATATCTATGGGCGGGAATTCTGAATTACGACGGAAGCATTAACACGAAGCCTGAAGCATCAAAAATAATTTTCACCGCACCGATTAAAGCATTAAGCAACGAAAGATATTTAGACCTTCGGAGAATGGGATTAGACGTAGGAATTGAGACGGGAGATTTTAAGCGTAACGAAGGAGCGAATATTATCTGCTGCACTCAGGAGATATATACAATGAAATATGCCAGGCTTCCGAATCAGAGATTAATCGTTGATGAGTTTCATTACATCTTCACGGACTCGGACAGGGCAAGAACGTATATTGATGGCATAAAGAACACGAATCCATTTACGCCCATTCTCGTAATGTCCGCAACAATGGGAGGCATAAAGAGCGTAGGCAAATATTTATCGCGTATATGTGAGAGAGAGTTTGTGATTCATGCCGCAAGGAAACGTGTAACAGAATTAATCTTCCAGCCCGATAACCCAGTGAAAGCATATAACATTCATGACGCGTTAGTATTCGTACTCTCACAGAACGGAGCTTCGGACATGGCCATGCGTGTAGCATCATCAAGACGTAAGATTCAGAGTGAACACACGAACAGGCTTAATGAACTTGCAGAAATTCTTGAAGTCCGTCATGTTGCACCATGTCTCTATAAGGGAGTGGGAATATATCACGGAGGAATGCTGCCGAAAGAAAAATTGCTTGTTGAGTCAGCATTCCGTGAAAGAATTCTTGATGTTGTCTGCGGAACTAATGCTCTTTCACTGGGCGTTAATCTTCCTGCAGAATTTGTGATATTCGCCCAGCTCGTGAATTATTATAACTATAAGCCCATAACGCATAACGAATTCATTCAAATGTCCGGGCGTGCAGGGAGAAAAGGATTATTTGATCCCGGTTATGTCTCGTGGCTGAAAGATTCGCCGTATGAATGCAATAATTTTAACACCGGGAAAATTTTCAGAATGTTAATGAGCATGGACTCAGAAGATGCAGTTGTGAAGTTAAGCCCGTCTTACGGAAAAATTCTGCGCAGACAAATCATGATTGAATACGAAGCCGAATACATAGCAGAATATTCACTGCCTTCAATGAGAACTGAATCTGTACTTGCAAGTCTTAGAGCAGGAATGAAAAAGATAGATTTAGCTGCAAAAAAAATTACGCGTGGAAGCGAACGCAAAAAATTTATGGCCATGCTTGCGGAGATCTGGTATGACGAGATGGGAGTCGAAGAGAATTTAGAGATGGCGAGATTATTTCTCGATGAGACTTCACCCAGTGCATTAATGGCCGCGAAGTTACTCATGCAGTTTGAGAGGAATTATTTGCAGGCATTGTTAAAGATAAAACGTTTTGCGAATCAATTGCCTAAGACCAGACGATTCAGATTAATGGATGAACTGAACAAGACCGTAGAAAGTATTGACCCGACTATCTACGGATTTGAGGAGAAGCTCGGC
>JAFPWQ010000022.1 GCA_017394925.1 Synergistaceae bacterium | reverse complement strand
GGATTACAAGCTATAAGCAGAGCCCTTGCAGATCAGGGATTTGATTCGGAAGCGACGGAAGCAACTGTGGCAGAGACCGAGAAAATTGAAGCTCTGCTCGAAGCCCCGTTTAAATTTACTGGAAAGAATTGCAGCGTCAGAAGGACTGTTCGTGTGGCAACCTGATAATGCGGAAACAGTATAGGAGAGGAGCAATAAAAATGAGCAGGTTGAAAGAATTACGAGATTATGTTGACAGGGAAATAAACAATATCCCCGACAGCGACAAAAGAACGAGCGCAATCGCTCACTGATACGGCGTTTCACTGGCGGCAACAATGATAGCTAGGAATGAAATTCCCGATGATTTATGTTTCCTGCAAAGTAAGTACCTCGATAACTATCTGCACGTCATAAAAATTTGTCAGGTGTTTGCAAAACTGAACAGAGAGAAAATTGCCGAGATATTGCTGGGCAGGGCAGGACTCACAGGCGGCGATTCATTTCACACAATTCATAATTACATAGACACGGATGAAATGATTCTGCGTAAAGGAGCTATAGCTGCCCACGAGGGAGAACGTGTTTTGATTCCAATTAACATGCGCGACGGCTCAATCCTTGCTGTTGGTAAAGGTAATCCTGACTGGAACTATTCAGCTCCGCATGGTGCTGGCCGTATGATGTCGAGAAGTACGGCAAAAGAGAGATTGAACATGTCAGAGTATCAGGAAGCCATGAAGGGAGTTTATACGACTTCAGTCAACGAAAGAACTTTAGACGAAGCTCCAATGGCTTATAAGTCGCTTGAGGATATTATCGATGTCATTGCGGATTCTGTTGAAGTTCTTGAAGTCATGAAACCCATTTATAATTTCAAGGCTTCGGATTAACATTCAGTAGGAGCAGAGTAATGAAATCATAGCAAAGAACTGAAATGAGAATATAACTTTTGAGAACATGCCATTAATCGAAATCGACGGAGAAACATACCGTAAGCATTTGGCCAAGTACGCCTATAATCACAACTGGACTTCCAGCCAGATCACGGAAGCTTTCAACGATGGCTTGGTTGACAAGAAACAGCGTCAGACATTCACACTGATGATACTGATGATGATCGTTCTTCTTGCGTTTCCGATTTTGAAGAGCATCATGTCATCAAACAAAACAATAGCCATGCTCAACAGCAAAATTGATGTAGGACTTGTCGGAATAATCTTCGCTGTGATTGCCCTGTTGATGAAGTTAGCTCCTCAGAAAGAAGCAATAGCAAGAATCCCATGGAACACGATAATAATGATAGCAGGAATGCTGATAGCTGTCGCAGTCAAAGCAGGAACAATCAATGAGTTGTCCTCATGGATAGGCTCGAATGTTTCAGTTGCACTTGTACCGATAGCGTTCAGCTTTGTGGCGGCATTCATGAGCTTCTTCAGCTCGACAACTGGAGTCGTTACACCGGCTTTATTCCCGTTAATCCCAGCTCTTGCGGCATCAACTGGATTGAGCGCAGAGGCCTTATTTGCGGCTACAGTTCTTGGTTCACAGAGCAGCGCAATAAGCCCGTTCTCGTCAGGCGGAAGTTTGATAATGGCTTCATGTGGCAAGGAAGATGAACGAGTGAGCCTTTTCAACAGGCTAATGTTCCTCGCAGTACCGACAAGCGTTATTCTCTGTGCGGGCTTTAATTATATCGTAACCACAATGCTTTAGTGTTTCCTTCTACCCTCCTTGAAGAACATTTTAGGGAGGGTTCACTTCAATACCTCGTATGGCATGGATGCTTGCATTCATTGCACTTGTGATTACAATGCCGTGTATTCTTCAAATACTTCAGGGCAAAGAATATGCCTAAAACAATCAATGTGCCAAATAAAATATCGAACATATTTTTACACCTCCTGTTATGTTGAATGACTAATTGACTAATCAAGCCTAACCAGTCATTCTCGCCATTATAGCCTTGCCGTGTTCTTTAAGCCAGCCCTGCCATTTCCAGTAGTCAGGAAACACACGAAGGACTTCAGCGTAGAATCGCTCCGAATGATTCATTTCTTTCAGATGAGCCAGTTCGTGAACGACAACAGAGTCTATAACTTCCGGCGGGGTTAACATAAGCAGACAGTTGAAGTTCAAATTCTTCTTGCCGCTGCAACTGCCCCAACGGGATCGTTGATTCCGTATTGTAATCCGACCATATTTCACGCCGAGCAACGGAGCATAATGCCGGACTCTCTCGGGGATCAGCATCAAGGCTTCATCGGCCAATGCTCTTATTTCATCCATAGAGAGCTTATCCACAGAGGAGGCTTCTTGTTGTCTCTCTTCCATAGCTTTGAGATGCTTTTCGATCCAGTCCTTATGATCATTGATAAATTTCTCAACTTGCTCCTGAGTTGCGCACACGGGTACGCGGACTATGAGTCCTTCTCGCGGTTTAATCTGGAGAGCTAGGGTTTTACGCTTTGCTGAACGAATTATTTTCACGGTCTAATCTCGCATTCCTGAAATACAGGCAGGCATCGCAGGCAACCATCGCGAAGTTAATCGAGTACGGAATCAGGAGGAAACCTCCCAACCCATCGCTAAAAATTACTTTTGCGATCCCTGCAATATATCCGACTAAAATCACGAGTAGAAAGCCTAGACTCTTTCCTTTTGCTGTCCGTGCCTTCCATGACTTGACGATCGAAAACGGCCAAGCTGCGCCGAAACATATTAACATTATCGTTTCAAGAATTTTTACCATAACTGCTCACTCCAACATCTCATATGATTTTATTCATCGCCATAAATATACTTCTTTGCCAGCTCTTCAATGCGTTCTGATTCCTTTTCATCCAAAATGAAACTATTCACGAAGTCCAACAAATCTTCTTTTCCTTTCGGCATCAGAACTCCCAGCTCTCCATGATTGAAAGCGGCAAGTTCTCTCTGGCAAATTTCTCATTCAGTCCGCTTGGATTTTCCATGACTTTGACATAAGAGCCTGCTCTTTTCTTACCTGAGTGATTGTGATCCCGCAAATAGCAAGGTCAAATTTGTTATCAAGCGTATCTTTCATCAAAGTCGGCCAAGAGGTCGGGACATATTGAATTTCCACACCGAATCGGCACGTGCTAATGAAAAAATTAGCGTATATAAGGGTAATAATAAGGCAAATAGTTTTTTCAATTTTTATTCCAGCTTTCGTTTAATTTTTTATGTGATCCAGCAATGCTTCACAACCCTGATGGATATCATTATACGCTTTTGCAAAGT
>JAFPWQ010000162.1 GCA_017394925.1 Synergistaceae bacterium | reverse complement strand
CGTTATGGTCTCGACAAGTCCGTTTCTGAGATTCCCGAAAGTTATTGTAACCTCTTCGTCATTGTCGAGATATAACACTGCCTCACTGCCTTCGATTTCTCCGTAGCCTTCAGCTTTCATTTTGTTGATGCTGAAATTTGCTTTGATTCCATCATCGTCAGGGAAAATCTGAACGTGACCGTTGGCGTTGTCATATATCGCGTAAAGATTATTTGTTGTTATCTGTGCAAATGACGGCGCACAGATAATAAGCATCAACGCAACTGCAATAGCAAATTTTTTCATTCTACTTCCTCCTTGCTGTAACTATTGCCGAGCCGATTGTATTATGAGACTTGAAATAAACCTCATATTCGCCGGGCGCAACCTCAAAGGCGAGACTGCCTTTTCCTGAAACGCCGCTTTTCCCGAAAACCTCTCCCGAATCTGGAAGATCATCAAACGCTGAACTCCTTAAATTAAGATTGGCACGCCCCTTTACGTATATGCGGAACGCAATATCTATGCTGCCCGATTCGATATCGTACTCCGCATGAATCAGCTTGCCTTCTCCAACGGTTAAATAACCCGTTCCACCGTAAAAATCTTTGCCGGGCTTCGCGTTCATGTAAACCGTGTTTCTTTCATCTACTGTTGTAACGCCGTTAATATCAGTCCAGCGGTTATTGAGACGCAGCCAGACATAGGCGGTTGCAACAATGAGGACGATGGCTACGATAAGCAAGATAATTCTCTTCTTTTTCATAATGAAACCCTCCTGTTGAATTTTTTATGGTAGAGATTATGACAAAGGCTCAAGCACCTTTACAGATATTTAAGCCGACGTTTGCGCAGAAATTTTTACGTTCGCGCAGTCTAATTTTTACCTGTTGCAGTGAAGAACAATATCAACGGAAAATATATTCTTTCATTCTATATGCCCTCGTAATTTTCCTGCTCTCATGCTGCTTATGAGATATTGGGAGAAAGCCTCTGTTATTTTTGACTGCCCGTTTACTCGAATCGGGTAACGTGTACCGTCCTTCATAACAAAAACTCCTTTCTCCTGCGTTGATATTTGGGACATGTTCACTATTATTCCCCGATTACATAACAGGAAGCGCGAGTCTTCAGCAAAAAGTTTTTCGATTTCCTTGAATGTCATTATGCTTCGTATACATTTGCCGTCTGTCAGATTTATCTCGACTGTATGCTCTCTATTTGCGACTACCGAACTTATTAAACGCATCGGAATTTTATACTCTGAGTACGGGACTCTTATTGTTACTGTCGGATCGGCAGCGGTCAATACACGGACTGCTTCGTCAAGAACTTTCTCGACTTCCTTTTTATGATACGGCTTCAGAACATAATCGAACGGGTGAACAGGAAAAGCGCTCAAAGCATATTCACTCGATGTTGTCATGAACACTATCAAAATTTCTGTGTCTTCCTGTCTTAATTGCCGAGCGGTTTCTACTCCGTTCATGTCTCCCATTATTATGTCCATAAAGACGATATGAAATATTTTGGGTGAAAAGTCCTTCAGCATTTCTTCTCCGCTTGCGTAAGAGTGTATTATGCCCAGTTCATGAACACTGCCGTATGACCAGTCATGGATAAAATTTTGCAGTCTTAATACATCTGACAACGTATCATCGACTATTGCAATATTTAATTCCAACGCAGTAACTCCCTCAATATACTATTTCATGTACATTTGAAAGATATGATAGAGTTCTTCGGCTCGTTCTTCGGTAGCTTTCGTATAAGCCTCTATCTTTGAATACCCTTCGTTCATGAAGGCACGAGCTGCTTCATCACGCCCGCTTTTAATCCACTCGCGCTGTTCTTCTTTGACACTCGCAAATTCAGAACGGGACATGACATTCTTGACGTTATTGTAAGCGTCCGACAAGAACTTATCTGCTGCTGCAAAATCAGCACTGGACTTCTTCATTCTCAAGTATTCCGCATCGCTCAGGGCTAACGCAGGAACAGCAAACACTAAAATTACCGCAACGATTGACATTAAACGCTTCATGAAAATCACTCCTCCTTAATTATCAACAGCAAGCGATACAATCGCCCATGTATTTTTCCCGCCGTACTTATATGGCTTGGCTATGGCTGTGAACGTTGAACCTTCGATGTCATGTTCAGGGTCATATGTTTCTCCACGCATGATGATGACGTTACCGCGCTTCTCAGCCTCATATACACGCGCTAATGTACATTCACCCGACGCTCCCTCAAAGTGATAGACTCTGCCGTCATAATGACCGTAACGACCGTAACTATTTGAAGGGGTCTGATGATGTATTTCGCGGTTAAAATATTTCCTAACAGACTCGGCAACATAACTTTTGTCGATAATTAACGAACCGTAAGGGCAGTTTTTGTTCTGGCAGTGCTGAATACGCGACTTATAATTGTTGCGGTAATTGTGCCATATTCCAAAATTCGCAAGCTCGCTGTCCGACAAATCATCGACATGAAAATTCATCATTCCGACTTCCGTGAAGTTGCTCACGAATGTACTCATTCTCTTCAGCTCTGACGATGACGCACCGAACGCCGTACCGCTGAAAAACGATATAACGATTAAAGCGCATAAAATTTTTTTCATTATTACCCTTCCTTTCATAATCATTATGTCAAGAATATTCTATTTTGGAAGTGGCTAAGTTAATGTTTGCGCAGAAAAAATAACGTTTGCGCAGGAATTAAACTATCTTTCTGTTGCAACTGCTATAATCTCTCAATCATTAACGCATTAGGAGGGAAACTTACCGTGAATTACAAAACGTTCTGGGCTGTTGCCGTGTTCATCTTTACGGTTCTTAGCGCAGGAGCTTACGGAAACAGCTCTTCAGACTCCCAGACCTTCACATTCACCGAATACCCCTGGGTCAATTCAAATATCATCGGGCGAGTTCCGGAAAGCTACAGACCATCACCGCAAGAAGATTTTTACGTCTGGCGCAATCACGACTGGCTTGTCAGCACTTAGCTCAAACCCGGCAGAAACAGGGTAGACGCATTCGATGAGCTTGACGACAGCATACGGGAGAAATTAACAGCACTAATGACTGACCCGACACTTTCAGGACATGATGCCGAACTTCTGCAAAATCTCTATAGCTCGTGGCTAAACTGGGACTCAAGAAACGCAGAGGGTTTGAAGACAGCACAGCAAGCCTTTGACACAATCAAGTCATTAAGCACGATTGACGAACTCACAGCCTACCTCGCAAGCAGAGACGCAAACGCTAAATCTTTATCCTCAGTGTTCGTGTATTCCATTGCTCCGGACATGAACGACTCAGAATATTATTGTCTGTACCTGAAACCTACTTACTTGAGGCTTGAAGATTCAGCAGAATATAAGAACATCACGGAAAACGGCAAGCGAATGAAGAAAGCCGCCGATGCAAGAGCGTTATACATGCTCAAGAGGCTGGGTTGTTCAGAAGAGGAAACTCAGAAAATTATGACTCTTGCTTACGGCTTCGAGAAGTCCATAGCCGACTATATCATGACAAAAGAAGAAGAATACTCGCCGGAGAATATTGCGGTACAGAATAACCCTGTAACGTATGACAAACTCCGCAGTATGTCGCCTACATTCCCGTTTGCTGATATATTAATCTCTGTGGATTTGTCCTCAGACCGTGTGAATCTTGAGCAACCGAAATGGCTTGAAGGAATGAACGCCCTTTACACTGAGTCGAATCTTGAGGGCATGAAGGCTTATCTGATACTTGCTACAGTTGTTGATTT
>JAFPWQ010000161.1 GCA_017394925.1 Synergistaceae bacterium | reverse complement strand
TTCGATTCGTCAATGAGGACTGCTTTAGCCGCCGTTGAGCCTATATCTATTCCTACATACAGCATTAGAATATCAGCGTGTTGTCCGCGCCTGTTATCATCTCCATGATCTCAAACATGTTCGAGATCGTACCCGCGCCGATCTTGTCAGTGATGTCAAAATGAGTTGTGCATGTTCCGCAGACAAGTATTTTTGTTCCGGCATTCTCAAGCTCTTTGATGTACTCACATGATGACGCATCTTTGAGTACGAGTTTGACTCCTTCGTTCATGAATGCAATCACAGCCGGACGATGTGATAATTTCGATATGCACCCTAAGAATGCCTTCATTAACACCTCGCCGAGTTCTTTGTCATTGCCGCCTAAGACATCATGAGCAACAAGAATTGCCGTTAGCTTTTCATGCTTTGAGGGTTCAGCTTTCGATTCGCCTTCTGCCTTCTTTGCTGTGAGTTTGCGCTCATTGCCTGAGCGTGAGACTTCAACCGTGTAATTTTTGCCTTCAAGCAGTCTTGTTACGTTCGATACTGCTATGTCGTTATCAACAAGCACTTCAAGTTCCGCCGCGCCTTTTTCGATTTCCGCCTTAGTCATAATGACTGGTTCAGGGCATAATTTCCCCATTGCATTAACTTTTACCATGATATTAACCTCCTCAAAAATTTATGCAGCCGTCATCATTTCGATGAATGCGCCTAATCTTGTTTCAATCTGTCCGCCGTCAGTCTGTGAAAAATCCGTGTCCAGTCTCATGTAGGGCATGGCCAGTTCACTCTGCACAATCTTCATTGTCGTGAACGCCTCAACAGCAAACGTATGGCATCCATGAAGGACAATCTCAATCACGCCGTCAACTTTGTACTCGTGAATCAGTTCGCGAATGTCATCGAATCTCTGCGTGTTCGGAGTCATGACTGAGCAGTTGATTTTCAGATAACGTTCTGCGATTGCCCTGTACGGATCTGAATTCTCATCGGTCATGAATTTCTGTGCTCTTGGTCCTGCGCATGTATCAGCACATACATAATCAGCTCCGAGTTCCTCAAGACGTTTGATTATCTTGTCGCGAACGCCTGCATTCGGGCAGCCGGTGATTAATACTCTTGGCCTGTTGGGATCATCATTGCGTATTCTTGATTTGAATTCGCGCGCTGTCTTTTCGAGTTTTGCGACTAAATCATCATCCGTAAAATGAAAGTCTGCACTCTCTGCCACAGTTGAAATCTCATAACCTGAAACAGGAGACGGTTTTAACTTTGCGACCTCGTAAATTTCAAGAATGGCTCTGCGAATCTTATTGCGGTATACAATCGCGTCATGTAATTTCTCTTCCGTTATTGTTGTGCCTAAAAGATTCTCAAGAAATTTTGCGGCGCGTTTAACTTCTTCAGTCCATGATTCAATTGCGAGTGCCTGGTCTTTTCCCTGCGGAAGGTTCATCACGTGTACGGGTTTCATTAAGTTCATGAGTTCATACATTTTCTTTTTCCCGTCGCATGTAGTCTCGGCTAAAATTCCGTCAGAGAAATAGAAATACGGACACTGATCCGTGAGTGCCATTCCGTAACTTGCTTTAATCAACGGGCATATAGTCTTCGGCAAATGCATTTCTGCCTCTGCGATTCCCTGTTCACTTTTTCCGCATAAACCTACGGGTATAGCTCCTGCCGCATGAATTATTTCCGTCGGTGTGTATGAACAGAATGTGCCGATGATTTTCTTTCCGCGTTCTTTAGCCTCATAAAGTGCCATGAATGACTTCTGCCTTGCCTCATTGAATGTCTCAAAATTTTTTGGCAGTGATAACATATTTTCCCCTC
The DNA here is from genome assembly GCA_017394925.1 of Synergistaceae bacterium. Lineage (GTDB taxonomy): Bacteria > Synergistota > Synergistia > Synergistales > Aminobacteriaceae > JAFUXM01. Next base: position 4,881 of record JAFPWQ010000161.1, on the reverse strand, counting down.
CTCGTTAATCATTCCGTTTTTTGCCCCGTCTGCATGATTCAATCATTACGGCCATGTGAACATGATTAAATTCTTCACTGTATCAGCATGACCGCAAATAATCAGTCAATTGTCCATCTGAGTAAATATTCCTTCAGCCTGTCGAAGAACTGCATCACAATCACAAGCACCATAACCATGAACAAGAATCCTCCCCACGCGTAATCATATAAACTGAAGTCCGTATATTTCTTCACGAAGAATCCCATTCCGTAGCGTGAGCCGTACATTTCAGCATAGACGAGCATAACGAACGTATTCCGTAACGAATTCACGAAGCCGGATAATATTGACGGACTTGCAGCAGGAAGAATTACTTTCGTGATTCGTTTCATGCCGCGAAGTTCAAGAACGTCTGCCTTATCGAGATAACGCTTATCGATCGTCATTATTCCCGTTACTGTCGCGAACAGAGTAGACCATACTGTGCTGTACACGATGAGAAATACTGAGGCAGTCCAGAAGTCCGGCGCAAGAAGCAAAACGAACGGCGATAACAGAATCGAGGGTACAACGCTGAAGATATACAGAATGGGATGAAGTATCTCGCGCAAGATTGCATTGCGTCCCAGAATGATGCCTAATGTGAGTGCGATTGCAAGTGAGATTATTATTGACGGGATCATCATTCCGAGTGATGAAAGCAAATTCAGAAGCATGATGTCCTGATTCTTTGAGAAGGCCTTTACTATTGCGCTTACCTTTGGAAACAAGAACGGATTCACTAAATTATTTTCGGTCGCATAATAATACAGCAGACCAATCCCAAGAATCAGAACTGCGCTTATGAAATTTAAGATTAATCTTCGCATGACCCCGTCAGCCTTTGAATGCATTAGAGCCTGTTATTTTCCTCAAAGAACGCTTTCATTTTCTCGTAGAATTCAGGAGCTTCACTTCCGTATTCTTCAGATGCCTCTTTGAGTGCCTGCTCGTAAATCTCAATGTTCACATGGTCAAGAATATTAATCTCTTTTGCTGTCTCACTGAGGAACCCTGTTGCATCGAGTATCTTCCATGCGCGTATTATTGATTTCAGCAACGGGTCAGCGTTCACTCTGTAATGCTCATCGAACATATAAGCCTCTACGAATTCTTTCTCTGCGCGTATCTTTTCTGCATGCCATACAGCAGCCTCTTCCTTATGCGACTCATAATAGCTCTGTGCTCTCAGTAATGCCTTGAGGATTAACTTAATCGTAATGGGATTCTTCTTCACGAATTCCGTTCGGGCTTCCATTCGGCAGCATGAATAGTTCGGCATTATGTCGCTCATGTAGGCCATGATTGAAACGTTATCCTTGTTCACGTTCTTAATCGTATAATTCTGTTCTGTTCCCTGCAATGCATAATCGACTTCACCGCGTATCACTGCCGCTAATGCATCGTTATAGTTCGTAATGACTACCCAGTCTAATGCTTCGAGGGGCTTATCATATCCCAAGTCCATGACTGCACCCGTCAAAGCGAAATAGCTGGGATTGCACGCGAATTTTTTCCCGACGAGATCTTTCACTCCGTGCCATTCGACTCCCTTCTTTGCGATGATAGGCATTGCACCCGTCATCATGTGTCCTCCGAAGATTGTTAAGTCAACACCGGCTGCGATCTGCTGTAACGGGTTGCTTGTGCCTGCGTTCGATACGACATCAACCATTCCAGTTGAGAGTAACGTCATTGCTGAGGCGTTTGCTGTTGCAGGGACTTCCTCAAGTTTGATTCCGACTTCATCAAAGTAGCCTTTCTTCTCGGCAATCGTCAGCAGAACATTACCGCTTGCTCCGCTGTTCCATTTTACGAGTGATACTTCGGGTGTTTCCTTTGCGGCTGACATAGCAGCTAACACGAACACTAAAGCTAATGACAACAAAAATTTTTTCATGTACCTTTTCTCCTTTTGAGATTTAATTTATGCATTCACGAATCATTTTTATGATTCATTTTGCATCACTGTTAAGCATCCGGATTAATTCATTTCTCAGTCTCAGCAGATATAAATCTTCAAACTGTGTTTCACGCGAAGGCTTTTTATCTTCGGGGATAACGCAGTCATAAATTATTCGTCCCGGTGAGTGTCCAATGATGATTATTCTTTGAGCGAGATATATTGCTTCATCGACATCATGAGTAACGAAGAAAATTGTCTTGCGTGATTCATCTGATGACCATAACGATAAAAGCATGTCCTGAAGTCTTGAACGCGTAACTGCATCGAGTGCACCGAAGGGTTCATCCATCAGTAAGACAGGAGGGTTAATCGCGAACGCCTGAGCTATTGCGCAACGTTGTTTCATTCCGCCGGATAATGCTTTTGGCAGCTTCCTGTAGACAGACTCATCAAGTCCGACCTGAATCAGTGAATGTATTGCTGTATCTTTAATTTTTTTCTTTGTCCAGTCCGGGAATTTTTGTTCGAGCGCAAGACGGATATTATCGCCTGCGGTCATCCATGGAAAGAGTCCGTAATCCTGAAAGACTACTCCGCGATCTAATCCTGCTCCTTTGATTTGATTCCCGTTGAGAAGAATTTCACCTGATGAAGGCTTTTCGAGTCCTGCAAGAAGACGTAACAACGTACTCTTTCCGCAGCCGGACAGACCGAGAAAGCAAATGAATTCTCCTGATGATGCATTAAAATTTATGCCGCTTAATACTAACTGGGATTCACCGTAAGAGAATGAGAGATTACGAACCTCAACGACATATTCACGCGGACTAACATGCCCGTGATGATTGAGATTCATAATTTATTTGATGTCTTCATATTGATTCTGTGATTAAACATTTTCATTCTCTCACTTCATTTGAATGTGAACGATGATATTCTTTCACACTAAGAATCATTTCGCAATAATTTTTTTGTTATGTATTCACTAGTGCGATAAAATAATCATAACTTAAAACTTCAAATCCCAAAATAAAATCATAAACAGGGGGCGGAAAATATTTATGCTTTTACCCAGATTAAATAAATTCCCGTATGAACATCTCAATGAAGAGCAGATAACTTCACTCAACGAAGCAGCCAGACGTGCAAGAGTTGCTGCATTAACGATGGTAAGTGCGGCAAAGAGCGGTCATCCAGGCGGAGCATTCTCATCAATGGAAATGTTCATGACAGTTTACGGAGTTGCAGACTTAACACCAGAGAACTGCAATGAACTCAGACGCGATTATGTAGTCATATCACATGGCCACACGAGCGCAGGAGTATATGGTGCATTAAGCGAATGGGGATTCATTGACAGAGAAGAGGCAATGAGTCATTTCAGGAATTGCGGCTCAATCTTTCAGGGACATGTTGAACGTGATATACCCGGAATCGACTGGGGCACGGGCAATCTCGGACAGGGATTATCAGCAGGAGCAGGCTTTGCACTCGCACAGAGAGCCAACGGTCATAACGGACGCGTTTATGTTCTCATGGGCGACGGAGGACAGACCAAAGGACAGTTAGCAGAGGCAAGACGTACAGCCGTGAAAGAAAATTTGACGGGACTTGTCGCATTAATCGACTGGAATGATATTCAGCTTTCAGGTCTGCGAAAAGAGATAATGCCATGCAACATTAAAGCATTATGGGAAGCTGACGGCTGGGAAGTTGTCGAAGTCAACGGTCATTCATTCGGTGAACTCTATGATGCACTCAAAGCAGCAGGCACTCATGGCAAGCCTACGGTCTTAATGTGCAAAACGGTAATGGGCAAGGACGGCGGAGTCATGGAGGGCGTTGCTACATATCACGGTAAGCCTCCGGCAGTTGAAGACTATAACGCAATCGTTCAGGGTCTCGGCGAATCACCTGACACACTCACAAAGGCACTCGAAAAACGAAAGACTTCATCAAACGCAAAGGGAAGAAAGATTGTTTTTCCTTCTGCACCTTCTATTGATACAGGTACACCGTTTGATTACGAGGGCAAAAAGGTTTCGGATAACCGCAGCGCATTCGGTAAGGCACTTGCTGATGTCGGCAAGCTGAACTACAAGCATGAAGGCAGAACTCCGATTCTTGTGTTCGACTGCGACCTTCATCCGTCAGTAATGACCGGCGCATTCGGCAAGAACTGCCCGGACTGGTACGTTCAGTCAGGAATTCAGGAACATAACGTTGCTACGATGTCGGGAACTGCAAGCATAGCAGGTGTAATTTCACTTTGGGCAGAGTTCGGTGTGTTCGGAATCGATGAAGTGTACAACCAGCAGAGACTCAATGACATTAACCATGCAGGCAACAAGACAGTTTTAACTCACGTTGGGCTTGATGTCGGCGAAGACGGAAAGACTCATCAGTGCATTGATTATGTCGGCTTAATGCGCAACATGTTCGGCTGGAAGTTAATCGTACCCGTTGACCCTAACCAGACAGACAGAGCTACACGCTGGATGTTAAAGACTCCCGGCGATATATGCATGGCTGTAGGAAGAAGCAAGGTTGACGGTCTCAAAGAGTTTTCCGGCAGTTACGAGTTCAGATACGGTGAGGCAGTCAAATTACGTTCGGGCAATGACGGAAGTATATTTGCACTCGGCTACATGGCACAGCTCGCACTGAAGGCCGCAGAAGAACATAATCTTTCCGTGAACGTCTACGCAGTATCATCTCCTCTTGTGCCCGACATGAAAGCAGTAACTGAAGCTGCAAATTGCGGTCCGATTATGACGGTTGAAGATCACAATGTGAATACGGGAATGGGAGCGATAATGATTCTTGAGGCAGTGAGAAACGGAATCGCATTGCCCAGAGTGAAAACGCTCGGAGTGAATCATTACGGCCTATCTGGAACATCAGATGCAGTACGCGCTGAAATGGGAATATCAGCAGACGGAATTGCAAAAGAG
>JAFPWQ010000160.1 GCA_017394925.1 Synergistaceae bacterium | reverse complement strand
CGGAACTTTTGAGCCTTCGCCTATTCTTGAGTTCTTAAGCTCAACGAATTTCCCTGCGTATGAATTTCTCTCAAGGCATGAATTATCACGGATATACACGAATGCCCCAACCTTTGAGCCTTCTTTGAGTTCGCTGTTCTCGATTACTGCATATGCCGTTATGCGAACATTATCGCCGATAATCGCGTTAGTGAGATTTGAGCCTGAACCGATATATGCATTCGTTCCTATGATACTTTTTCCGTAAATCTGTACGTTCGGCATGATGACACAATCAGATGAAAGTTTTGCGTCTGCACTGATATATACGCTCATGATGTCAGGAATTCTCACGCCTTCGTTCAGCCAGTGATTTATGATTCTCTCACGCATTATGCATGACACTTCAGAGAGTTCACGCTGTGTGTTGACCCCGCGCATGTCATCTTCGGGCATAATGAAAGCTCCCGTTGACATACCTGAATCATTCATGAGGCCAAGTGCATCGGTGATATAGTATTCTTTCTGAGCGTTATTGTTCGTTATATGGTCTATGATTTTTGCGAGTGAACTTACTTTGAATGCATAGCACCCTGCGTTGACTTCGTTAATTTTTCTTTCTTCGGGTGATGCGTCTTTGAATTCTACTATTCTTACTGAATCGTCTTTGCGTATTATCCTTCCGTATGAGGCCGGATCTTTTGCTTTGAACGTTATGACCGTGCAGTCGTGTTTACCGCATGAATGAATTAATTCCTTCATTCCTTCCGTCTGCATTAACGGAAGGTCTCCGTTCAGCACAATCAAATCATCATAGCACTTCCAGAATTCTTGTGCTGTCTTCACTGCATGGCCTGTGCCTAACTGATCATGCTGCCATAATATTTTTACTGACGGAAAATTTTTTCTGATATGTTCTTCGACTGATGCACCTCCTGAACCTACAAGTACGCATACATTTTCGGAAATGATTCCTGCTGAAAGGACGTTCTGAATAACGTAATCTATCACGGGTTTATCCAGAACAGGCTGTAACACTTTGGGCGTTGCGCTCTTCATTCGTGTACCCTTACCGGCGGCCATGATGAGAACGCAAAGTTTCTCCATGATTTGCATCACCTCTGAATAATTCACGTGGCTGGGATGGATGGATTCGAACCATCATTACAGGATCCAAAGTCCGGCGTCCTGCCATTGGACGACATCCCAACTCAAACGCGGATTATTATATCACGTTGAATTTACGCAATAAAATCTCTGTTCCCCGTTTCAGGCAATGTATCTATTCTTGCCTCTGGAAGTTCAGGCTTTGCGTCTTCTTTCGATTCTGATTCTGCACTTTCATGTTCGGTCATGAGCTTCTCGAATTCTTCTGCGTCAATCACTTCACGTTCAAGCAATACACCTGCTATCTTGTCCATTAATGCGCGTCTCGATGTGAGAATCTCTTTTGCTGTCTCGTAACATGAATCTATAATCGCTTTAACTTCTTTGTCGATTGAATACGCAACTTCCTCGCTGTAATTCCTGTCTTCTGAAATGTCGCGCCCTAAGAAAATTTCTTCGCGTTTATTCCCAAGTTTAACGAGTCCGATCTTATCGCTCATGCCCAACTGCGTAACCATTTGTCTGGCTGTCTGTGTTGCCCTCTCTAAATCATTTGCAGCACCGCTCGTTACGTCATTGAACATAATCTCTTCGGATACACGTCCGCTCAATAATACAGCGATTCGATTCATGAGTTCTGACTTCGAGATAAGGAATCTGTCTTCTTCGGGAACTTGTAATGTATAGCCTAATGCCGCATGTCCTCTTGGGATAATTGAAATTTTGTGAACTGGGTCTGAACCTGGAAGAATCTTTGCTACTATTGCATGTCCTGTTTCATGATACGCGATTATCTTTTTCTCATGGTCATTAATGAGCCTGCTTTTACGTTCAGGCCCGGCAAGAACACGTTCGACTCCTTCTTCGAGTTCATCCATGCCGATTTTATCCTTGTCATGACGTGCCGCCAAAAGTGCCGCCTCATTCACGAGGTTAGCTAAATCCGCGCCAACCATACCGGGAGTTCTGCGTGCAAGTATGCTAGTATCAACGTCATCTGCAAATTGCTTTTCCTTCATGTGAACCTTCAGAATCTCTTCACGGCCTTTAACATCTGGACGGTCTACTACTATGTGCCTGTCGAAGCGTCCGGGTCTGAGCAATGCAGGGTCTAAAATGTCGGGTCTGTTAGTTGCCGCAATCAAAATCGTACTGCTTGTATCATCGAATCCGTCAAGCTCAACGAGTAACTGATTCAATGTCTGTTCTCTTTCATCATGGCCTCCTCCTAAACCTGCCCCCCTGTGCCTGCCGACAGCGTCCATTTCATCGATGAAAATAATACACGGCTGATATTTCTTTGCCTGTTCAAATAAATCACGTACACGGGCAGCTCCGACACCTACGAACATTTCAACGAAGTCTGAGCCGCTTACACTGAAGAAGGGTACATCTGCCTCACCTGCAGCAGCACGGGCTAAAAGAGTCTTGCCTGTTCCGGGAGGGCCTACAAGCAATACGCCTTTGGGGACTCTTGCGCCTAACTTGCGAAATTTTTCAGGATTCTTCAGGAAATGAATCACTTCTTGCAATTCTTCTTTTGATTCTTCACAGCCTGCTACATCATTGAATGTAACTTTGGGCTTGTTATCCAGAAATAATTTTGCGCGGCTCCTTCCGAATGACATGATTCTTCCGCCGCCTCCCTGCATATTATATAGGAAGTAAATCCATACGCCGATTAATAAAAGCGTGGGGAATAACGAAGTCATTAAGTTCATCCACCATGTATTTCTCTGCGGTGCTTCAACTGTAACTGTTATTCCTTTTGATACTGCCTTCTCTGCTATGCCTTCAACATCAAGACCGTACGTTAAGAATCTCTGACCGTCAACAAGTTCACCTTGAAACGTTGCAGAACTCGATTCACCCGGCACTGTGTTATTCCGAATCTGAAGTACGCGTACATGTCCTGCGTCTAATTCCTTCAGAAATTCACTGTATGCTATTTCATCATACTGTTTCTGAATCTCTTCGGGCGTTAAGAACATGTTGACCATCGTAATCACAACGAGGACTAACACGAGATAAAGCCCAAGATTTTTTACGACCTTATTCAAGATAAATAATTCCTCCAAATTTAATTGAGATATAATGAATTCACGAATAGCAAGCATTATAACAGAGGAGAATAAAATTTTATGAGTGATATTGACGCTTTAGAACTCACACTCAATGACTGGTATATATTATTCACGGACTGGAAAGAACAGAAATTCAGAGCAAATCAAATCTGCCAGTGGATATATGCAAAGAAGACATTCAATTATCATGACATGACGAATCTCTCAAAAGGTCTTCGCGATAAGCTGAGTGAAAATGTATTAATGACTCTTCCTGTTCTGATTAAACAGCAGAACTCAAAAGACGGAACGAAAAAATTTCTGTGGCTTCTCAAAGACAATTTGCGAATCGAAAGCGTGTTACTCAATCACGGAGGACATAAGACCGCTTGCATTTCATCACAGGCAGGATGTCCGTTAGCTTGCATGTTCTGTGAGACAGGTGCAAACGGATTCAAACGGAATTTGACGCGCGGAGAGATTCTCGGACAGTTCTTAATGATGGAAAAAATTAACGGTGCGGACATCAATAACATCGTCTTCATGGGAATGGGTGAGCCTTTACTCAACGAAGATGCTGTACTCTCATCAATACGTTCACTTAACGACAAGAACATGCGCAACTTGGGAGCAAGACACATAACAATATCGACATCGGGAATAGTCCCCGGCATTGAAGATTTAGCTGACTTTGAGATTCCGATTCGATTATCCGTATCACTTCATGCCTCAAATGATGAACTGCGAAATAAATTAATGCCCGTGAACAGAAAATACTCACTTCAGAAGCTGATTGATTCACTGAGACGCTATAAGGACAGAACCGGCGAGAGAATCACGTTTGAGTATGCACTGATTGACCGCGTGAATGACTCACCTGAATATGCCTACGAGATTGCCGCACTGCTTGACGGTTTAGAGCCGTACATCAATCTCATTCCGTTTAACCCGATACCCTCACGCCCTGAGCTTAGACGTTCTGATTCATCGAGAGTGAAAGAATTCTGCCGTG
>JAFPWQ010000159.1 GCA_017394925.1 Synergistaceae bacterium | reverse complement strand
TCTTCATACTCTTCAATCGTATCACCAATCGCCGCATAATACCGCCTGAAAAGATTCATCACTATGTCTTCCTCAGCAATATCACGCCGCCACCCATAAGCCGCACATACAGCCTCATCATTACGTTCATGTGCACGCCTGAGTTCAGGAGGCATAATCATGTCGTCATAGAGAGCAGAGAACGGTGTATCAGGAAATTTCGCACGGGCATCGAGAATCTCCTGCGCGGTTGATTCGATTCGCGCCTTCTGTCGGGAATTCACATCAGGCCATGAGAAACAGTTGTACACGATAGTGTTCGAGTAACTGTAATCAACTCTGAGCCTCCCTGCAACACGTCTCATCCAGCCCATATGAACGCGTGAAGTCAGAACTCCGAAATGATACAGGCTCGCATTCTCAATTGTGAATAGCTTATTGCCCGGTATTATTTCAGGGGGCAGCCAGTCAATCGGAATATATTTTCGCTTTGCAGATGATACAACTGGGATTGCAATGTAATTTGTCTTGCATTCTTTTATCTCATCAAACAGTGCTGGTGTTTCTGCCTTACGTCTTGTTGCCGCCTTCTGACTTTGAAGCCTGTACTCCTTCACTGCCTTTATGCGTTCCATTACGGGCGGACACTTCTTGATGATTCCCGGATCTGCATCAACGAGCCATAAGCAGTATCTTGGCACTCTGTGAATGAAATCTCTTCCCATCATAAACGGACGAATGAGCTTATCTGCAATCGGATATGCTTCTATGAGTTCATGATATTCTTCAAGCGTCATGATGAGATGACCTCCGTCTGTTGGCTGTGAACCTCTGCGTGCTGCGGGTACATTTTCACTTATGCATTCGTCTCTTGCCTCCGCGAAAACGTAAGGCCCGGCAATGAGATACGCATTGATATTCCTGCAGTAAGATACGCCTTCAGAATCATAAATCCTTCTGGGAGTTCCGGGTTCATCCGCATGACTTATCCCCACAACTATGACCTGAACTTGTGCCTGTGCCTCTTTTGCTTCGTTGTACCATTTGAATTCCTGATGTGCAAAGTCAATGTGCATTCCGAATTTGCGGATTAACGGCTTCCACACGTAACATGTCTGCTCTCCCTGACAGATTGAATTCGTTGACACAAACGCAGCATGTGTTGCATTCCCCTGCATGAATTCACTCGCCTTGTAGTACCAGCCTGCAACGTAATCTAATTTTCCGGCCTTGTCGAAATCATCACCGAATACATGTTTTACTTCTTCCTTCTGCTTTGATGTCTGATTAGAATATCCCAAAAACGGAGGATTGCTTATGATATAGAGTGTATCATCTGGTTTTACGATTGCGTTCCAGTCCATGAGAAGAGCATTTCCCTCTTTGATATGTGCCTTCGTTCTGAGAGGCAGTAATTTTTCATCGGGCTTATCATTGGGATTTACTTCCTTGAACATCTGAATCATTGAGATCCATAATGCAGTTCTGGCAACATCAACCGCGAAGTCGTGAATCTCAATGCCGTAAAACTGTTCGATTGATACCTGCAAGAATGGAAGTTCTCCAAGCTCATTGATGACGCGTTTCTCAAGCCTGCAGAGAGATAAATACGTTTCAGTGAGAAAATTACCTGAGCCGCACGCAGGATCAAAAAATTTCATATGCGTAAGTTTTCTGCGGAATTCGTTAAGCCTCGTGATTTTGTCTTCGGGTTCATTCTGCTTTTTCTTCCGGCCTTTAGATTTACCCTGCTTTGAATTCTGACCGTCAGATTCATCCGGGTTCATGGCCGGTTCGTTATCTTGTGCATATTGCGATGTGAGAATATCTTCGAGGTCAGCGTTCAGTTTATCGAGGAATAACGGGTTAATCACTCTGTGAATGTTCTGCACAGAAGTATAATGAATTCCGCCTGAATGCCTTTTCGTTGTCTGCAATATCCTCTCGAAGATTGAGCCGAATATTGTCGGTGATATTCCTGACCAGTTAAAGCCCTCGCTCATGTCCTCAAGAATGATTCTTATGGGTTCGCCGTCAAGCTGAGGGATAACTATATCTTTGTTTTCATGGAACAGTCCACCGTTGACGTACGGAAAATCTTTCAGGTCATCATCAAGATACGGGTCTCTGTTTTCTTTTTCCTGATCTAACACTTTGAAGAGTTCCATTAATGACTGTCTTGCGGTTTTGACTCTTGCCTTCAGGTAATCATGAAACTGTGATTTACGGAACAGTCCGCAGTCCTCAGCATAAAGTAAGAAGACTATACGCACACAAAAGATATTGAGATGCCTGAGTGAATCTTCATCTTTGGGATTGATGTAGCGTTTCAGGAGTTCATTGCGTAACTTGAAGGCGAGATTTCCGGCCTCTTCTGATATTTTTTCTTCGAGCCTGTAATCACGGTCAGGTTTCACTAGGAATGCAAGACTGTCTTTTTTGGCTTCAATGTCCTCAAGCATAATCACGTTGGGTTTACCGTCAGGGTGTTCCATGTCGTGAATTCTGAACTCTCTGAAGTTGCATACGATTATATATTTTCCCTTCATTGAGTAAGGCAGCTCGTTATAATATCTTTTTGCCTGCTGAAAAGGTGTTGCCATTGTTCCGTCTGACTGTTTAGCAGGGACATCAAGATTTACATCGGGAGCTTTCTGTTCGATTATGATTCCCGTTGAAGGAATGTATGCGTCAATATAACTCATGTGCGAGAGTTTGATTTTCTTCTCGAACTGAATATACTGCTCTGGGTAATCATGGCCGAGAATATCGCGGATTAATGACAGCCAGAATTTTTGAGTGTAGCTTTTTTCGTTGTCGATGTTCTGCCAGCGTTCGGAAAATTCACTCATGATTTACGCCTCCGTTGATGGTGTATGATTTATTTGTGCGTCTAACAAGTTCATTCATAATATCATGCCTCCGTGAATGTGTGCGTTTGCTGAATGCGGCCATGAATGCAATTTGCCTCACTGAGTGTGCATGTGCGTTTGCTGAATGCGAATCCTGACAGCTGACCATAAATCTTGTCATGCACCGTAAACGAGATTGGGAAGCCAGAGTACAGCCTCAGGAAAGAATATCATGAACGCTACGACAAGAATAACAGCAAGATAGAACATCCAGCCGTATCTGACCGTCTCCTGAATCGGACAGCCCATAATATCGCTGACTGCATATAGTCCAGTTCCGACGGGAGGAGTCATCACGCCGAATGTTACAGTTGTCATCATGATCATGCCGAATACAACGGGATCAACGCCGACTCTCTGCATGACGGGAAGCAATATCGGAGTGAGGATTAACGCAATAACCGTAGTCTCCATGAAACAGCCGCAAAGTAACAGGAACAGTACGACAAGGAATAATAACAGCGTTGAATTTGATGTTACAGACACGAGGCCGGAAGCAATTGCAGTAGTGAGATTATCGAAGACTATTCCGTAACCGAATACGCCTGAGAAGCATAATATGATTGTGATAACGGTTATGTCCTGCACTGAATCTTTGAGCGTCTGAATTAATATCTTCCATGTTAATTCACGGTAAATGACAGTCCCAACGAAAATGGCATAGGCACATGCAAACGCTCCTGACTCTGACGGGCTCATTATGCCGAATCGAATCAGAACGATCAACAGAACCGGGAATAACAACGCCCATATTGATGAAATTACTTCGCGCATAATCTCACGGAAACTTGCAGGCTTATCATGTTCGGGTCTGTAGCCTAATCTGTGAGCGGATAAACTCGTTGCAATCATCATCAGAATCATCATGAGTAAACCGGGAACCCATCCGGCCATGAAGAGACGACCGATTGAGACTTCTCCCACAGTGCCGTAAATGATTAATCCCATTGACGGCGGAATTGTAGCAACGATTAAGCCTGAGAGACCATTAACAGCAGCAGCCCAGCCCTTTGCATATCCCAGACGAGTCATTTCAGGGCCTAATATGCGCGTCTCCATTGCGGCATCGGCAACTGCAGAACCAGACACTCCTCCCATGAGTGTAGATAATACACATGAGACCTGACCGATATTGCCCCACATATGACCCGTC
>JAFPWQ010000158.1 GCA_017394925.1 Synergistaceae bacterium | reverse complement strand
CAGAACAGGCGCAAGAATCGTACTTGATGCACTCAAAGCACCGTTGTATCTCATCGCAGAGAACGCCGGTTATCAGGGTGATGTCGTCGTCGAACGCGTGAGAGGCGAGAAGATCGGACACGGACTCAATGCCGCAACAGGTGAGTACACTGACATGGTAGCCGCAGGAATCATTGACCCCGTCAAAGTTACACGTTCAGCGTTACAGAATGCAGGATCAATCGCCGCTATGGTTCTCACGACAGAAGGAATCGTTGCGGATAAACCCGAAAAGAAAGATGCAGCTCCTGCTATGCCGGGCGGTATGGGCGGTATGGACGGAATGTATTAGACTTAAAACTGAGAGAATAAATTTTCCCCGAAGGCCTAAACCAACGGGGAATTTTTTTGTGTGTGAGTGCGAATGAATGAATGAATTTATTTCACCAGATAACCGCCGTCAACAGGAATAATTGCGCCTCCAAGATAATCGCTCGCATGTGAGGCAAGGAAGATACATGCACCCTTCATGTCGTCTCCTGTTCCCCATCGGTTAGCAGGAATTCTTTCGGTGATTTGTGCGTATCTTGGGTTATTCTTGTCGAGTAAAGCCGCATTCATTTCTGTGGCCATGTAACCGGGAGCAATTGAGTTCACATTTACGCCTCTTGCTATCCAGTCATTGCTGAGTTCCTTTGTGAGTTGTGTAACTCCTCCCTTTGCGGCCGTATATGCCGGGACTGTCTGACCTCCGAACCATGAGACCATTGATGCAATCGTGATAATTTTTCCGTAGCCTTTCGCGAGCATGATCTTTCCGGCTTCCTGACAGAGAATGAATACGGAATTAAGATTAACATCAATGACTTCATCCCATTCACTAACCGGGAAAACTTCTGCGCTGTGTCTTCTCTGGATACCGTGAGCAGTAACAAGAATATCAAGAGTGCCGCCGAGTTTCTCTACGCATTCATTAAAGCATTTATACACTTCATCACGCACTCTGAGATTTGCTTTTATGCCATGACATTTGAATCCCTTATCACAGAATCCCTTTGCGACATCAAAAACTTTATCTGATGTTCCAACGATTGCAACCTCACAGCCTGCCTCCATGAGTCCTTCTGCCATTCCGTAGCCTAAACCGCGAGTGCCGCCTGTAACGATTGCCTTCTTGCCCTCAATGTTGAATAAATCTTTTGCGTTCATTGTGAATAATACCTCCTTTATGATTGAATCACTATTTAATCAGGAACGTACAGAACCATTCAGAGAATACGCACAGGAAGAATACAGCAGTGTATCCTATGAAATATGGCATCTCTGCTTTGGCTATGCTCCCGATTTTGAGTTCACGCACTGACCTTGTAACCTGTACTGCTGAGAATATATTTACGGCTACGGGAGGAGTCATTGTCCCGATTACGTTCGATATGCATACGATCATGCCGAAATGAATCGGATGAATTCCCATTGTCTTAGCCATCGGCCATAACACCGGCACAAGAAGAACGGCTATTGCAGTGCCTTCCATGAATGTCCCGAAGATTAAGAGAATAATTGCGATAACAAGACAGAATAACGTACTGTTGAGATTCAGACTGACGATGAAATTCACGAGGTCTTCAGATGAACCTGAATATGTGAATATCCATGAGAATGCAGTTGAAGCCGCAATGATGAAAAGAATCATGGCCGAACTCTTAGCTGATTTCATGAATATAGGCACTAAATCCTTAATGCTTATCTCACGGTAAATTAATATTCCCGCAATCATCGCCCACACACAAGCTATAGCAGCACTCTCTGTAGGTGTCATTAAGCCCGAATAAATGCCTCCGAGAATGATAACGGGTGTAAGCAGTGCAGGAATTGCATCAAGGAATATCTTTAATACTTCCCATGCAGAACGCTTAACTTCAATCTTAGGCCAGTTATCTCTTTTCGCAAAGAATAATACTTCAACGATAAGCACTATCATTATTGCAACGCCTATCATCATTCCTTCGGTGAACATGTTAGACACTGATGCGCCCGTTAATGTGCAGTACAAAACCATTATGATTGACGGAGGGATTATCGGCCCCAATCCCCCTGATACGACAAGAAGACCGGCAATGTCAGCTTCAGGATAACCGTTTTTCACCATGTCAGCATAAAGCATTGAGCCTATAGCAACGACAGTAGCAGGAGCAGAACCCGATAATGCCGCGAAGAATGCACACGCAAGAACAAGTGCAACACTCATTCCGCCGCGAATATTTCCGATTAGACAGTTCGCAAAATCAACTATGCGCCGTGAAATTCCTCCGCTGGCCATGAGATTACCTGCAAGAATGAAGAATGCAATCGCCATTATTGCCGTAGACTGAAGACCGCCGAATATCCTCTGTGCAATTACCGCAGGAGACACGCCCAAATCACCGAAGACTACAGCCGCCAGTGCTCCGATTCCAAGAGACATTGCAATAGGAACGCCGATAAATATACATATTCCGAAGACAGCGAATAATAATATGCCTGGATCAAGTTCGAGAAGAAATTCCATAGTTTACGCGTCCCTTTTCTGTTTGTGAATGAAACCGTCTATGATGTCATCGATTCGTGTTATGTCATCCATCGGGATATTAAAGAGACGGCCGATTAGCATTAAGACCTGAGACACTAAAGAGATTCCGAAAGATATTACGAGTGATGCATAGAGTAAATACATCGGTATCTTCATGACGGGAGTTGTCTGACCTGTTGTCATCTGACGCGACACAAGAGAGATTCCGTAACTGCACATCTCATAGATGAACACGATTAATATTACGCTTGATATGAATCCGAGAATCTTTCCGATTATGTTTCCCTTCACCTTGTCCGTGAGTGCCGTAACACATACCTGAGTCCCGTCCCTAAGTCCTACTTCCATTCCAAGCAGGGCCATGTAGACCATTGAGTACAAAGCGAGTTCTTCAGTCCATGGCATGGAGGCGCGGATAAAGTTGCGGTTCACGACTGAAAGAAAGTAACATACGACCATAACAACAAAAGCGAGGGCAGAGATGATTAACTCCGCCTTCGTTACGTACAGCAAAATTTTCTTGATAGCTTTCATGATTCGTGTGTGTTATTTCACTGCTGCTCTTGCTGCCTCAACTGCCGCAACCCATTCAGGATCGTAGCTTGTGCCGTCTGCTTTCTGTTTCTCTGCGTATGCTGCCTTGAGCGAGGCAATATCAATGTCGTAAAATTTCACGCCTACACCTTTGAGGAGTTCAATTGCTTCGTTATTAGCTTCATTGAGAAATTCCCACTGCTGTTCGCATCCCTTCTGCACTGCCGCAAGGAACTTATCGCGTAATTCTTCGGGGATTCTGTTCCATGCGTTATTGCTTATACATATTGGGATATACACGAAACAGTGCTTTGTATTGATGACTGAATTAACGCCTGCCTCGTAGAACTTATTGATCCAGCAGTTTGATACAGCATTTTCACATGCATCAATCGTACCCTGCTGTAATGCCGTGAACTGTTCACCTGCCGCAAGTGCAATAGGGTTAGCTCCGAATGACGTGAACGCCTGAAGCTGTCCCTGATTCTGCATCGTACGAATCTTTAAGCCGTTAAAGTCCTCAATCTTTTCGACAGGACGCTTTGAGAATACATCACGGAAGCCGGACTCAAGATAACCAATAACTTTTATTCCGTGAGGCTCTGCTTTCTTCGCGATCAATGCGCCGACTTCATGCATGACAGCGTAGTTTGCCTGTGCCTGTGAATCCCATAAGAACGCCTGATCCAGTATTGCCATTTCAGGAATGTAATTCGCAAGGACAGAGTTAGCACACGTTGCAATGTCCAGATCTCCCTGTATGGCCATGTCGAGAGTATCAGCTTCTCCTCCGAGTGTGCCTCCTGCGCGTACGTTGATTACGATTCTTCCGTCTGTGGCTTCCTTCACTGCCTCAACGATTGCCATTGCTCCCTTGTAGTAATTCGACTGCTCATTGTCGCCCAATGACATTGTGAATCTTATTGGACGGGCTGCATATGCCGATGTTACTGAGAGAACGAGAAACAAAAATGCCGCTAAAACTTTTTTCATGGTGAAACCTCCTGTAAAATTAAAATATAAACTAGTCAAATAATATGACCATTTTCTTTGCGCTGTCGTTAGGATGATCCATGAGATAAAAGACTTTTTCAATCTCGCTGAACTTAATGAACGTTGTCGCGATTCCCTTCGTGATATATTTTCCGGCTTCCATGTTCTTAATCGTCGGGACAAATGCATCCTGAGACATTCTTGAGCCAATAATATCAAGCTCTCTCGTGTTAATCATGGCTTGTGAAATGTCTTCAAACTTTGTGCTGAATCCCATAGGAACCATGCGGCCGGCATTGCAGAGAATCCCGAACTGCAGACATAACGCAAGTGATCCCGGAAAACATGCAGAGTCAAATGCAACTGTGCAGCCATGACCGCCGGTTATCTCTTTTATGCGCGCAACTATGTCTTCATTCTTTGAGTTAATCACGTAGTCAGCTCCGTAACCTTTTGCGCGTTCGAGTGATGAGTCGCTTACATCACAGCATATGACGGTCTTAGCACCTTTTGCCTTGCATGCCTGAAGAATAATTGAGCCGATTGTGCCCGTTCCCAGAATGAACACTGTATCATCTGCATTAACTCTGCCTCTTCCTGTGCAGTGTGAGCCGATCGCAAAGGGTTCAACGAGTGCTGCGTCTTCCCATTTGACTGAGTCCGAAATCTTGTAGACCTCTTTGGCCGGTGCAATGAAATATTCTCTCCAGCCGCCGTCTACACCTGAGCCGCGAACTTTCACGGTCTCGCATACGTTCTTGCGTCCGTGTGTACACTGCCAGCAATGACCGCATGACGAGAGCAGATCTACGATGATATGGTCTCCAATTTTCACGTTGTCGACACCTTCACCGAGTTTTGCGACTATTCCGGCGTTCTCATGTCCGGGTATACGGGGATATGTTGAGTTCGGATTGAGGCCGTGATACAGATGATGATCGCTTCCGCATACACCGGCGGCCTTCATCTGAATCAATACCTCGCCTGCTTTGGGTTCAGGTATGGGAACTTCGCGGACTTCAAATTTATGAGGCTCAACTACACATACTTCTTTCATCATATTACTCATAATTGCATCTCCTTAATACTAATCTGCTGAAGGGACAAACGCGAACAGTACCGCAAGAATAAAATATGCAGATATAATTCGCAGACTGTCCCATGATATTTAACCCACAATTGACGGAAGGAACGTAGACAATGCCGGAACGAACGCAAACAGTGCCGCACATGCAATCTCAACGAGTACGAACGGCACAAGATACTTCGAGACGCTTCCGACTGACTGATGACTTATTCCGCACGCCACGAACATGCATGTCCCGAACGGAGGTGTTGCCTGTCCCATTGCGAGAAGGAACACGAAGACTAAACCGAAATGTACGGGATGAATTCCGAACGCCGCCGCTATGGGTGCAAGGATCGGACCGAGAATCAAATTCGTAGCTCCTACTTCAAGGAACATTCCGCATATCGTAAGCAATATAATTACTATTACCCAGAAAATATATTTATTCGACACGAACGCTAACATGTATTCCGTTACGGCCTGAGGTATCTGATAGTACGAGATTAACCAGCCGAACATCTGAGCAGTTACAACGAGTATCATCAAATTTGCAGTTCCGACAGCTGTACTCTCGATTATCTTCCATATTGATTTGAGCGAAATTTCACGGTAAATCGCAAGGCACACGATAAAGCCGTAAACGACAGCAACAACAGCTGATTCTGTCGGTGTGAATATACCTGCATAGATGCCGCCGAGAATGATAATCGGCATGATTAACGCCCACACTGCATCCTTGAATGACACTAAGAATCTCACGAACGAAAAATTATCTGCCTTCGGGAAATTCTGTTTTTTCGCCTTGAAGTATGCATACACGCATAAGAACACACAGCATAATATTCCTGGAATAATTCCGGCCATGAGTAACGCGCCTACATCGGTCTCCGTGATGTTTCCATAAATGACCAGAACAATGCTCGGAGGAATTACGATTCCCAATGTACCGCCGATTGCCTGAACTGCCGCCGCATAACTCTCAGGATAACCGCGCTTTGTCATCTCAGGGTACATGAGACCGCCGATTGCCGCAGTAGTTGCAACCGATGAACCTGAAATTGCCGCAAAGAACGTACACGCTACGATTGATACGAGTGATATGCCTCCTGAGATCCAGCCTACAAGAGCATCAGCAAACGCAACAAGACGTTTTGACAGTCCGCCCTTCGACATAATATCGCCTGCTAACATGAAGGCCGGTATCGCTAACATTGAGAAGCTGTTGGAATTCGCAAATATTCTCTGTGCAATGAGAACAAACGTTAATTTTGGGTCTAACAGTACAGCAGTTACGCATGCAAGACCTAATGCCCATGTGATTTCGAGACCCAGAACCATACACACAAGCAGGACTATCATCATTGCAGATGAAGGACTCATTTATTCTTCCTCCTTTGTGAAATGCTGATATGCATCTATATATAATGCTATGAAGTTCAGAACGAAGCCGATTAAGATTGTCGCGTATAATAAGCTCATCGGGATACTCATTGCCGGACTTATCTGATAGCTTCCGATTCTGACGAGCTGAAATCCGCTGTAAACGAATACTGCACTGACATACATTGCAACGAGTTTGCGAATCACATCAAGAATGAATCTCGCACCTTTGCCCAGATAACCGTCAATGATTTCGATTCTCACGAACAATTTATCCGTAGCCGCAAGATTAATTCCCAGAACGATAACGACAACGAAGAGATAACGCGATAATTCTTCGGACCACGTTAAACTCTGAAAGATAACGAACCTGCAGAAAGTCTGAAGGAATACAACGGCAATCATGGCCAGAAGAGCAAGAGCTATTATTATCCTGTTGACCCTCTGAATTTTCCTGAAGCACTCAATAAATTTTTCCATTTCAGATTTAAGCCTCCTCTCTCATTCTTACTGATTGCCAAGCTGACGAATACGCGTAATCATGTCGCCGTATTCAGCTTCCCATTGAGCATAGAGATTTGCTCCTGCCTTCACGAACTCCTGCTTATCCGGATATGTTGCATTCATTCCCTGTTCTGCGAGCTTTCCGATCGCTTCAGCATCCATTTTTCTGCTAAGTTCACGTTCTGATACATCGCATTCTTTCATTACGTCCATGAAAATTTTCTGATATTCACTTCCGAGTGATGCCCATGTAACCGGGCTCATGATGAGAAATACAGTTGAGTATGCATGTTCAGTAACAGCGAGGTATTTATTGACCTGTGCAACGTTGTTTGTGAGAATGACAAGTGAAGGATTTTCTTGTCCGTCCAATGCTCCCTGCTGTAATGCCGTGTATGCTTCTCCCCATGACATCGGAGTTGCGTCTGCTCCCATTTCTTTCCAGAAGGCAATGTGAATCTTATTCTCCATTGTGCGGATCTTTAAGCCTTTGACATCTGCAAGTGAATTAACCGGGTGTACGCTGTTCGTTAAATTCCTGAAACCTGATTCCCATACGCTTAAACCGTAAATCTGAACGCCTGATAATTTCTTCAGGAACTCTTCGCCTATACTGCCCATGAAGACAGCATCAGCCTGTTTCGTTGACGTGATCAAATACGGAATATCGAGTGCCTGAAACTCACGGATGAAATTCCCCAGCGTTGACTGATTCACGACTGCAATATCGATCGTATTCATCTGGCAGCCTTCTATCGTATCAATTTCGCCGCCTAACTGACCGTTATGATACGTCTCAATCTTATAGCGTCCGTTAGTTGCCTTGAATATCTTATCCGCAAATAGATTCATCGTCTGACCTATTGCACCGTTCTCCGATGAAGTCTGTGCCATTCTCAGAACAATAGTTCCGTCTGCATTCTCTGCAAGCCTGCTGTCTTTGTATATGCTCATTCCGCAGAGTACAAGCGCGAGAACAGCCATTACAGCAGCAAGTGATTTCTTACTCACGATTAAATTTACCTCCTCTCATATTCTTACGGTGTTACAAGTGAACCATCGTAATTTCTTGTCTGTGTCCATGTCGTAACGTCATTTCTGCACGGATACTTCTTCGCTTCTTCTTCGTCAATATCAACTCCTAATCCCGGCTTATCGTTCGGATAAACATAACCGTCTTTGTATTCGGGGAGACCCGGAAATACATCAAGCAGTGCCCCATGATTTGCTCTGAGTTCCTGAATAACGAAATTAGGCGGCTCAATCCCGGACCATTCCTGAACCCCGAAGTTACGCGCGGCAATATCAATGTGAATATTCGCGGCATGTGCAAGAGGCGACATATCACCGGGACCGTGCCATGCTGTTCTCACACCGTACTGCTCTGCGAATAACTGAAGTTTTCTTGCGGGGGTTATTCCTCCGATTTGTGTTATGTGTACGCGAATATAATCGATGAGTCTTTCCTGAATCAGATTGCGCCATTCGTACGGATTATTGAAGAGTTCACCTTCTGCGATTGGAATCGATGAACACTCTCTGATTCGCTTAATATATTCTGTCTGTTCGAGCTGTACGGGGTCTTCAAGGAAGGTAAGATTAAAAGGTTCAAGTGCTTTTGCGAGTCTCACTGCGTCAGGAGGAGCTATTCTCTCGTGAACGTCATGAACGATTCCGATTGTGTCTCCGAATCTCTCACGCACTCCTTCAATCATCTTCACTGTCTGAGAGATATATTTTCGTGAATCAAGATAAACGCCGTCAGGAGCATTCGCAGGTGTTCCAACGGGAGCATGTGAATAACCTCCTCCGCCATAGCCGCCGCATTGAACGCGAATTGTCTTCACGCCAAGGTCAACATACTTCTGAATGTTCGCGCATAACTCATCGAGATTATTTCCGTCCGCATGACGATAAACAGCAACGGCCTCACGAACTTTGCCGCCGAATAACTGGTACAAAGGCATCTTTGCGAGTTTGCCTTTAATATCCCACAATGCCATGTCTACACCGGCTATTGCGTTATTCTCAATCGGTCCGTTTCTCCAGTAGCCATTTTGATTCATGAGCTGCCATAATTCTTCAATGGATTCCGCATCACGTCCAACGAGTAAAGGCTTCAGGTACTCTTCGACAACCAGCTTAACGGCCAAATGACGGTACGCAAACGTTCCGCACCCAAGACCATAAAGTCCCGGCTCACTCGTATCTACACGGACAACAAGAAGATTAATTCCTTCAGGGGCTGTGCAGATAACTTTTACATCACGGATAGTAACGGGCAATAAAACCACCTCCGCAGTAATTTAATTTTTGTGAATCATTCTACGTTTTGGATATTTGGATAGTGTGAATATTATATTAATTTATGGTGAGTGTCAATGTGTTTCTATATATCTGGAAAGTATTTTAGCTTTTTGCTTTTGCCTTCATCATGTCTAAAATCATCCTACGATTACATGCAAAGTGTTCAATCATTGCACACCTCGCACCCTCTGAATCATGACTTGCTATTGCCTCAACAATATTTTTATGTGCCTCGATACCCTGTTCGATTAACTGCCTGTTCGTTACGTTCATTGATGTATATACAGCCGAAGCAATTAACGGAATCATTTCCTGAACTACTCTGTTCTTGCCGCTCTTCGCAATCATCGTGTGAAGTTCCGTGTCTTTTCTCAGCGTGTCTCCTCCTGAATGATGAATCTCTTCGACTTCACTGCACAGCCTTTGCATTGTCGCAATCTCTTCGTCTGTTGCGTTAAGAGCAGCAGAGGCAGCAATATCAGGTTCAATCATGAGCCTCACGTCAAAGAGTTCAAGAGCAATCTGTAATTTATCGTTGTAACGCCCAAGCCTT
>JAFPWQ010000157.1 GCA_017394925.1 Synergistaceae bacterium | reverse complement strand
TAATCCCCTCCAGAGAAAGAATATAAAAACGATTCCTATTACTGCATCAACAATTAAGCCAATGCTGATATTATTCATGATTTAACACCTCCTGTTTTAATTGACTCCCTGAGGAGCACGGTAATATGAAATTTTAAGATTCATGGGACTGACTGCAAGACTGATTCTTTCACGCGCAATTTCACATAATGATAACATTTCGGGCTTCACTTTATGCATTGCGATTTGCGGAAGTGATATGCGTTCGGGGTCATCAGAGATCATTTGAGCGTCATGATTATCATTCAGCCATGAGAGTATATCTTCATGTGAATACTCGCCTGCATCAAGAAATTTATCACAGAATGCATATACGAATCCATGTCCCGCATACACAAGCACAAGAACTTTTCCCGTCTTACTGAATGAATGCGCTAACACTTCAAGTGATGATACGTAAATGATTTTCGCTCCTGACGCATAAGCAAGTCCGGACGCATAAGCAGCTCCAACACGAATTCCGGTAAAATATCCCGGCCCATTGGTTAATGCAATATAATCTATATCACTGAACGATAAATTATTTCTGCGTATGATTCTCTCTGTCATTAACGGAAGTTCCGTTGATTGCTGACGGCCTAAATCATATTGTTCTGAATCGAAAATATCATCAGTCATTAAAGCAACGCCGGTTAATTTCAGACAGCAGTCAATTGCTAACATGTTCATAGTCTCTCTATGACCTCCTGAGCTTTTGGGCCGCGTGATTTGATTGTGATTCTACGTTCTGATTCGTTCATGGCCTCAAAGAAGATTTCAATCACGTTTTCAGAATCAAATTTTTTCATGCGTTCGGGCCATTCGATAAACACAATTGAATCTTTATCGTCAATATATTCATGAAGTCCGAGAGAGTCATCTGAATTTTCATTGAGCCTGTATAAATCCGCATGTATGATTCGCATTCCTGAATCTGATTCATATTCGTTGATGAGAGTGAATGACGGACTGCGTACCCCTGAAACATCAAATGCATCACCAACGCCGCGAACAAAAACTGTCTTTCCTGTTCCTAAATCGCCGTAAAGCAATACAAGAATTCCTGACGTGATAATCTCTCCAAATCTGCGGCCAAAATTACGCGTTTCATTCTCTGAATGCGAATCAATGTGCAAAATAATATTTCCGAATTTATGGTCAGGATTACGCGTTTCATTCTCTGAGCATGAAGCAATCAGACCACGATTACGCATATCATTATCAGTCTGAATCTCTTTCATCACGTTTACGCCTCTTTGAACGATACTTCATGACTGCCCTCAAAACGAAACATGAGACGCAGAATATCACAGCAATTAATACAGTTCCGGGAATTTTTATGTCATTGCCTGTGGATTTGCTCATGCCGAAGATAAACGCGGCGGCCATTGCAAAGCTAAGTATGCTCATGAGAATTCCTTTGCGGCGAATCTTTTCGGTCTTCTGAATCTCTGCGTCCCAATCTACACGTTTACGCCTCATGCTTTGGTTATTCCCTTCATGTTTGCAGTCTCTGCATTCAAGTCTATAGTTTTATGCCTCATACAGTAATTATTCGTGTTTGCAATATCCGCGAGTCTGTTCATACGTTTACGCCTCATGCTGTAATTTTGCCTTCTCTCAGTCCGTGAATGACTCTGCGAATCGTGTCTGCAATCTCTGACGCAAGTACGCCGTCAACGCCTTCACGAGCAAGAATATCACCTGCGAGGCCATGAACATTAACGCCCAGAACAGCGGCATCAAATGCATCAAGTCCCATTGCGAGAAATGCACCGATTGAACCAGATAACACATCACCAGATCCTGGAACTGAAAGCTCCGGGCCTCCGTGATTTATCTGCAAGAACTTATCACCAGAGGCTATGAGCGTATGATGTCCTTTGAGAACGACACAGCCCCATCTTGATGAAAGCTCACGCACTGCTCCGGCTCTGTCTGCTCTCACGTCATCAGGCGTAATCCCAAGTAAATGCGCCGCTTCTCCTTCGTGAGGAGTTAAGACTGAATCATTGCGTGCTTTCAGTCCATCCTTTGACACTGCGAGGCCATGAAGACCATCACCGTCAACGAGAATTTTTCCCGGCCACTCTTTCCAGACACGGGACGTAAAAATTTCTGCGGCTATCGTTCTGTCGAGTCCGGGACCAATCACAAGAGCATCAATGTTCTTCTGGGCAAAAACTAAATCACGCCACCTGAATCTGTCATCCTCAGGACAATATACAATTTCGGGAAGTCTTGCCGCACATGCATCACAAACTTTCTGAAGGGACATTAACGTTACGACTCCTGCACCGCTTCTCAATGCCCCTAATGCACTTAATGCAGGAGCACCAATATAACGCTCAGAGCCTCCTGCAATCAGCAAACGCCCCCGATAACCTTTATGCATGTCTTCGGGTCTTGGGAGCAATAAGTCTCTCACGCTCATTTTACGCGTACCATGTTCGGCGGTTCATGGCCTTCGATTACTGCCTGAATGTTACGCACTATCATTAAGCCCATGTTCGTGCGCGTGTCAAACGTTGCTGTTCCGACATGAGGAGTCAATACAACATTGCTTAATGTCTTTAATCCTTCTTCAACTTCGGGCTCACGTTCATAGACATCAAGACCGGCAGCCGCGATAACATGATTCTTCAGGGCATCGGCTAATGCTTTCTCGTCAATCACAGGCCCTCTTGATGTGTTTATGAGAATTGCCGTACGTTTCATCTTTGCGAATTCATTTGCACCGATTAAGTGCTTCGTCTCAGGCGTTAAAGGTACATGAAGTGAAATGTAATCTGACTCTTTCAGAAGTTCATCGAGAGTTACGAGTCTTGCTCCAAGTTCATCAAGTACAGGTGAATTATGCCTATTATAGTAAATCACATTCATATTGAATCCGTTAATGGCCTTACGTCCGAAATTTGAGCCGATTCTACCTGCGCCGATTATGCCTAATGTCTTGCCTGTAACATCATAGCCGAGCATATATGTAGGTGCCCATGAGAACGTATCAGTGCGGACAATTTTATCGCCCACGATTACGCTTCGTGCTGCCGAGAATAATAACGCCCATGCAATGTCAGCAGTCGCATCATTAAGTACGTCGGGAGTATTCGTAACGTAAATGCCTTTTTGATTCGCACATTTCACGTCTATATTGTTGAAACCCACGCCGTAATTTGATATGAGCTTTAATTCATGGCCTGCATGACTGAGAATGTCAGCGTTGATTGAATCATTCAGCATGGAGATTACAGCAAAGTAATTCTTCACGCCGTTGATTAATTCTTCTCTGGTTGCTTGTCTGTCTTCGGGATTAACATCAAATTCGCAGACTTTTCCGAGCGCATTCATCACTGCATCAGGAAGCCTGCGTGATACATATACTTTTTGATTCATGCATTACTCCTCAATCGTGATTGTCTTTATCACAACGTCTTTAACTGGCTTGTCATTGCGTCCTGTCTTCGTGTGTCCGATTGCCTCAACAACATTCATGCCTTCAATGACATGACCAAAGATTGCGTGATGACCGTCAAGCCACGGGGTTGGGACTAACGTAATGAAGAACTGTGAGCCGCCTGTGTTGGGTCCTGCATTTGCCATTGAGAGAATGCCGGGTGCATTGTGCTTTAAGCCTTCGCCGAACTCATCAGGAATCGTATAGCCTGGTCCGCCTGTGCCGTTGCCTTTGGGATCTCCGCCCTGAATCATGAAGTTGTCAATTACCCTGTGAAAGATTACGCCGTCATAAAAATTTTTCTTCGCGAGGTCAACGAAATTTTTTACGGTGTTGGGTGCAAGGTCTGAATACAATTCGATTCTGAAATCCCCCATTGAGGTCTCGAACTTCGCAACGGGTCTCTTCACTTCATCCGCACATGAGGCATTCACAAACACAAACGGAAGAATTAAAACGCTTAATGATATTACGGATATAAACTTGAACATGATGAAAAAATTTTCAGCTCCTTAATTAATAAAATGAAAAGTGTATCGTGAATCATAGCACACAAAAAAATCTCCCCCGTTTAACTGAGAGAGATTCTTTTTCATTCAGCATATACCCCTGTAACTTTCATGCGCTATGTTTCTATGTCAATTTTCATTCTTACTCTCGTGATGCTCATTGCAAGACCGGATACTTCATCGATTTCGAGAATTACGCCGTTGAACATTGGAAGTGATTCGCTCGGCTCAAATCTTGTCGGCAGTCCCGTTAAGAATTTGGGCATTGCACTCTCGTATGATACACCGATAATCCCCTCATGCGCTCCCGTCATGCCTGCATCACACATGAAGGCTGTCCCGTGAGGCATGATTCTTTCGTCTGCTGTCTGAACATGCGTATGTGTTCCGATAACCGCGCTCACTCTTCCGTCAAGATAATATGCGAGTGCAAGTTTCTCACTCGTTGCCTCTGCGTGAAAATCAACGAACACGGGCAAATTCTCTCCGCCTTGAGCTTTGAGTGCATCAATCGCATCATCAGCACAATGAAACGGCGAATCAATCGTAGGCATAAAAGCCTGTCCGAGAAGATTTAATATGCCGAGCTTTTTATTTTTTTTCCCGATGATTCCGAAGCCCCTGCCCGGACATGATGAATGATAATTTGCCGGTCTGAATACCCGCATATCCGAATCAAGAATGTCAAAGAACGAATCTTTATCCCATATGTGATTGCCCGAAGTCATTGCGTCAACTCCGAGTGCAATAAACTCACTGAAGATTTTTTCAGTCATTCCTTTTCCGTGTGCAGCGTTCTCACAGTTTACGATTATGAAATCAAAATTTCCGTATTCATGTTTGATTCTGGGAAGTGATTCGGCTAATGCTATTCTTCCTGTCCTCCATGCGACATCACCTGAAAATAATACACGAATCATTTTGCATACTCCGTTGCTTTTGTCTCACGGGTTACATTCACTTTTATCTGCCCGGGATATTTCATTTCAGATTCAATTTTCTTCGCAATGTCGAATGCGAGCTTATGCACTGCTCCGTCATCAGTCCTGCCTGCATTGAGAATCACGCGGACTTCACGGCCTGCTTGTATTGCGTATGCTCTCGTTACGCCGTCAAATGTCTGTGCAATCTCTTCAAGTTTATTCAGGCGTTTTATATATGCGTCAATGCTTTCACGTCTCGCGCCCGGTCTTGCGGCACTGATTGCGTCTGCGAGTGCTACAATCACTTCATAGATTGAGCTTACTTCGAGTGCATCATGATGATAGGCGATACAATTCACGATTTCGGGAGTTTCTCCGAGTCTTTTCGCCAAATCTGCACCGATTGCCGCGTGAGACCCTTCAATCTGATGATCTACTGCCTTCCCTATGTCATGAAGTAATCCGCCTCTGCGAGCAATTTCTTCATCGACTCCGAGTTCTGCCGCAATCACTCCGGCTATCTGTGCAACTTCCATGCTGTGAGCTAAAACGTTCTGCCCGTAACTGAATCTGAATTTGAGCTGTCCAATCGTGCGGACTAATTCATTGCTCATGTTCTTTATGCCAAGCTCAAGAATCGCATTCTCGCCTTCTGTTATCATCTCTTCGTCAATATCACGCGCGGCCTTTTCGATTAACTCTTCGATTCTTGCAGGGTGAATCCTTCCGTCAACTACAAGACGTTCCATTGCTCTGCGTGCGATCTCACGTCTGATTGGGTCAAAGCTGCTGAGTGTTACGGCTTCGGGTGTATCATCGATAATTAAATCAACGCCCGTTAAACTCTCGAAGGCTCTTATATTTCTTCCTTCACGGCCTATTATGCGTCCTTTCATCTCTTCAGACGGCAATGGCACAACGCTTACTGTACTGTCTCCGGCACTCTCAACTGCACATCTCTGCATTGCACCGATGATAATATCTCTGGCTTTACGGTCTGCTTCTCTCTGTGCAAGTTCTTCAAGTTCTTTCAGCCTGATTCCTAAGAGATGTTTTGCGTCTTCTTCTGTTTTGCGTAAAAGAATGTCTTGTGCTTCGTCTCTGGTAAGTCCGGCTATCTCTTCAAGTTTGGATTCCTGCTTCTGAATGGTTTCCTCAAGGGCGGCACGGCGTTTTTCAAGTTCTTCATGCTTTGATTTAAGCTCGTCTTCTTTTCGTGTTACCCTGTCGATTTTCTTGTCAAGATTCTCTTCTTTTTGTTCAAGTTTTCTCTCTGTCCGCTGAATTTCATTCTTACGCTCTTTGATGTCCTTCTGCGCTTCCTGTCTTAAACGGTTAACTTCTTCTCTTGCCTCGATGACCTTCTGCTGTCTGGACTTCTCTGCGTTTTCTTCTGCTTCTTTCAGCATGATGCTAATCTGATTCTTTACGCCGTTTATCTTTGAGTTATCTATTGCCCTGAGTGCCGCATATCCCAACCCTGATCCGGCCATAAAGAAAACTAATGCCAACACAAACTGCATAATAAATTCTTTATCCTTTCTAATAAGTTAAACATTTATTCCTGTAATTTATATTCCCAAAATAAGAAGGGGTGCTGAATGATTAACTTGCTTATCCCGAAAAATTTGGGCAGATGATAAAATTCTACATTTTTACTCAGTCTTTAACAAGCAATTTTTTTCATCACTCATAAAATATATCCTGGAATGTATCTTGATTGTTGCATGACTTATGATATAATTCACCAACAAAAAAATATCTAAAATAAAGGGGGAAAACCTTTAATGTATAAGTTCTTTAAATTGGGAACGGTTACTTGTGTTCTCAGCGCGTTAATCCTGCTTCACTTCTGCGTAACTTCTGAAGCGGAGGTTACTATCAGGGGGAAATCTCTAGGATCAATTCCCGACATCATCAAGGCTACAACGGGTTCTGATTTGCCGGAGATTCAGAAACATTCACTAATGCTTTACGAGCGAATCAGGAACGGCAACGGATTGCGTTATCAGTCCCACATCTTAACTATCAACTCAGACGGTTCATTGAGGAAGGATTTAGGCACATTTATTGATGATGATTCCTACCCACCGGTTGATACTTCAACGGGAGTAGTGCAGAAAATGGACTTAGCGATTTCCAATAAACGCTTTGGCAAGAGGCGCAATGTCGTTTACACAACTTCAGGTATTAATATTGATGCCCGCGCCCCTGACGGCAAATATGGTTATCAGACGATAGATAGCCAGGGAACGGAGGACACCGCCGAGATAACTTCACCGAATCATGATTACTTTTATCAGGATCAACATCAGATGTGGGGTATCGCAAACCTGCAGGTCAGTGGCATGGAAGACAAAGATGTATTTGTAATGGCTCACACCGATAAAATGGATACGACCGGCAGCCTATATTTTCGCTTCTTCACATGCGATAGAAACGAAACTGGCAAAGTACACGGTTTGAACCTGTTGCGGGCTGAAGGCGGAGACTCTGGAAATACTTATGACAGCTATTTAGGCTGGAGAGTCTGGGGCTATGCGCACGGCGTTCGCGGGTGTGAAATAGCAACGGGAGACATAGACAGAGACGGCTACAAGAACGAAATCGCTCTTACGTGGACTCAGAACGATGGCTCATGGTTATATGTCTACAAGGTAACGAAAAACGGGGACAGCGTAAAAGTAACCAAGCTGTACGATGAGCTTATTCATGACGGCTATTCAGGTAGTAATATGGGCTATGAGCAGGCATGTCCGAACGTAGTTGTAGGAGATTTTGACGGAGACGGATATGACGAGGCTGCATTTGTCGGCAGAGTCTTTCCGTGGAACAAATCGGCGAATGTGGAGTTTAACTCTATGAGGGTAGGAATTCTCGATTATGACGGCAACAGCTGGCATTATGACTCTGATAGCTTTAGCACTGCCCCCGGCTGGTCTATGGCTGATGAAGGCGCTCATGCTCCGTGTCAGGCAACGAGGTGCGATTTTGACGGAGACGGCAAGGACGAAATAGCGATACTCTTCTTCCCGGAACAAGGTGCAGGCACAACATATCCGAGGCTTGAACGCTGGTACTGCGATCGCGGATCAATTACGCCCAAGCGCGACACAGATCACAGGAAGGGCGGACCGGGCGATACGAGCGTTTTGGGGTATACAGTCAGCCACACTAACAGCTACTACATGATGCCTGAGGAGTTCTCAATCGTTGCAGGGCCTCTCACCGGCACAAAGGGAAAGGCTAAACTTGCTGAGGACGTTGCAATCAGTCATGTCAATTCCAGCAGGAGCAGCGTATATGTTATTCCGACAAAGTTAGACAGTGCTGGAGATTTTGCAGGCTTCGGAGACACAAAAACCGTATTCAACTATGAAGATTCCAGCGAGGGCAGAAGGGGCGCGCTGATAACGTCAGACTTTGCGAATGAAGTTCTCATGCTCGGCAAGCCCTATCACACTATCGATGATATTGATACTACCTACGTAACAGTTCTTCAGGCTATCCCTTATCATGTCGATAACGTAGATGTGAACGGCCAACTCACGCAAAACCCGCAAAACTACACATTCAGCGGATTTGCAGGGGATGAGGGCAACGGAAAAATGAGCGTAACCTACACGAAAGTTAATGAAACAGACACGTCAAACACGGTTACATTCAATACTGCATCCACAACGGAAACTATATCAGAACTCGGTGATGTAGGGCCTTATGTGCAGGGCTATCTGAAATTCAGGGCGACGCAGGCAAATATCGCCGGAAATTTTGATGAGCGTATCAAGGCAGCAGGACAGATGTACAGCAGTATTCTTGATTTCGTTACGACTAAGATTGACAATGTAACGGAATCATCGACTGAGGAAGCTAATAATGTAATTACGTCGAGTAAGACTCAGGCACTTATATGGGATACTTTTTCCGCCTACACAGCACAACAGCATATATGGCGTTACAAGATTCTGAATAAGCCGCTTCCTTCATGGTATAAACTTGGGCCTCAAGCGGACTATTCAAGCCACGATATTGACCCCGACAATACGGAGCATTACATGACGTTCACGCTTTATGACACTGCCACAAAAGTGGATGCGGATCAGGACAGCACGAACACCTATCAGGCCAGACATGAAGAGGGAAATTTATTCTCGTATCCTTCATCACTTGACGGTATAGAGGGCTATAACGATAAGGGTAAACTTGCCGATGAAGAATGGAAAGCGTGGTCAAAAGGCAACGATAGCTCAAGGTCAGTTCAGATAACGCAGTCAAAAGTGTCATCACAGGGCTATAACGACAAGACGGAGCCCAGCGAGCTTACGAAGACAATATCAGGAGCTAAAGCAATAATCAACACAGTAGCAGGGTGGTTCGGAGCAGATGAACCGTTTGAAGAAGAAAATATCCCTGATTCATCAACGCACAGTGAGACGTTCAGCAAGAGCTTTGCAACTACTGAGAAGATAGATATTGATCTTTACGGCAGAAGCACAATACCCGGTGAGGATGCAGGCTATATGATTTCGAGTATGCCGTTCATAGCTCGTGAGGGTACATTGAAGGTTGCACATGCGGTTCAGCTTTACGACAGTCCTCAGCAGCGGCTTCTTTCGCCTTTGTGGGGCGACGACAGCAGATACAGAAAACTTCCTGACCCTGCATTAGTTCTTCCAAGGAAATGGGTAAGGAACGGGGCGACTTTCAGGGCAACCACTAATAACGCTGCGGCAATGCTTATGCGCGGTCTTAGATTCCGTATTCCGGCACTTGATTTATATTCGGATATTGATTTCGTTGCAGGACTGACCTACGAGATAAAAGTTCCTGTATACAATGCGAGCTTCAGGGAAACCGGCAGCTTTAATGTGAAGCTCTCATATGCGAACGCGGACAGGCAGAAGGAAGATCATTTTGATGTCTACAATCCTAACAGCACGTTGGGCCTTCTGACGGAAATCGGTACAGTATCGATGAGCTTAAACGGCTGGGGAGACAATAAGGGCTGGGCAACATTCACATGGACAGTACCGGCGGATATGAAGACAGGAAGTTATCTTTTCTTCGCACAGATAGACCCACCGGACCCAGAGCACCCTGAGCATGGGCTTGAGGAAGTTCACGAGTCGAGGCTTAATGCTGACGGCACAGTGTCAGATGTTGGCGGAAACAATGAAGGCTACTTCAATTTCAACGTGATCTCTAAGGAAGACCTTGAGGCAAAAGCAAAAGTTAAGTCTGAAATCAAGGCAGGAATGTATAAGCCCGAACACTCAGACGGAGTACTGTACAGTGCAGTATACGCAAAGGGTCAGGAAGCAGACGGAGAAGAAGTGAGACCTGCTGCTGAGATAATAGACAGATCCGGCAGCATTAAAGTAGATATTGCAATAGAGGGTCAAGGGTCTGATAAAGATGTCGTAGATTTTATTGAGGCAATGTGGCTGCTTGCGGCGATTGCTGACATAAGCCCTGATACAGTAGTGCAGGCGGAATGCACGGTAACATATGACGGAGATGAATTTTATCCTGAAGTGTATCTTAACGGCTGCAACCTTAAACCCGGAGTAATTGATCAGGTAGCAGAACGTGATTATCCTGTGCAGGAAGAGATAGAAAGCATGTTCTCGACACACAGGTTCTCACTTGTTCCTCATTCGACAGTAACATTCATGATGAACTTGAAACCTGAAGCAATAAACTTTTTGAACGGTGCAGGCTTTGAGATTTATGTACCTGAACTTCATGCGGCTTCAGTGCTTGCGGAAATAGCCGAGAGCAAGAGCAGCGAATCAGAGACTCCGGGCGGCGATACACCTTCTGATACGCCTGAAGACAGATCTCCCGGTTCATCTGGCGGCGGCTGTGAAATGGGATTCGGTGCATTAACGTTAATTGCTCTTTCAGGGTTAATCTTGAGAGTACGCAGAGAACATTAACGAAAAGAACATGAATTTTTGCAGGGGGGATTTTGAATCTCTCCTGCTTTTTTATTCTCATGGCTTACCTGTGAATCGTGTTCTTCTTCCTGTTCCGTCAATCCCGAATTTTTTATCAAGCATGTAATTATCTTTCGGACTCGTAAAATATCCGTCTCTGACTGTTTCAGGTTCTCCCATTCGTAAAAGCTCACTCACACTCACGAATATATACCCGTCATTCTCAAGGATATTAACGACCTCGCGCAATAGATTCACTGTTCCTTTTGGCACGAGATTAGCATGAAAGAGCAATATGCTTCCCGGTCTGGTCATCTTCGCGACACGTTTAGCATTACTCTTTGCACGATTCAGATTCGTATTGTCTCCTGCTTCTGCGGCTACGTCCCATTGAATTACACGCAGTCCAAGCTCCGCAATAATCTTCAGTGCATTCTCTGAGCTTCGCCCGTACGGAAGTCTGAACAGTAACGGCACTGCATCTCCTGAATCGATTCCGGCCTCTTCACGAATCAATTCATATTCAGCCTGAGTCCATAATATTTGCGCATTTAATCCTTCTGGTGAAAGCAGAGCACAATTACCATGAGACCAATTATGATTCCCAATCTCGAATATACTTTCATTCATTATCTGTTTAACTCTCTCTGAATGTGTACGCATCCATTTGCCGCCCATGAATAAAGTTGCCGGGATTCTCTTTTCACGCAGAAAATTTATCACGTTCATATCACAGCCCGTTGTCCTTGTATCAAGTTCGCACATGTCAAACGTTAATGCAATCGCTTTGATGTCCCCTGAAATTTTTACGCGGCGTATTATTCCTTCGTTTGATGTTAATGGCATGAGTTCATGAAGAGGCTTTAATCTTTCAGGAGGATTTGAGTTATTCGTGATTGCTCTTCGTGAATCGAATTTATTCTGTGTCCATTCGTCTGCAGATGCAATTGATGATATGCAAATGAAAACGCAAAGTAAAATGAAAAATTTTGTCCGTGTCATTATATTCATATTCTCCGTTCTTAAAGTCTCTGTGTGATTTGCAATATAGTATAATTTTTTCATCACTAATCATTCAAATTTTTACAGAGGTGAATTACATTATGCCTTTGCCCGACATAAAAGACATCTACAGACCCATACTTGAGTCTTTGCTGGACGGAGATCCCCACAACTTAGCAATTAATGACCTGATGAACATAACTGAAAAATATTTTGGTCTGGAAGAACTGTCATCAATCGACAAGAGCAGACTTAAGCGGATAATAACACATGCAAAGAATGACCTGAAAGAGAAAAAATTTCTGGCTAATCCGTCAAATAATACATACATATTAACTGCTGCAGGACGCGATTATCTTAATGTTCATGCTGAAATTCAGAATGAAAACGAACTGCCTGCAATAATCCCGGAAATATCAGAACCAGAAATGAATGATGTTCATGAAGAGATTCCGCAGGTTACAGAATCAGAATCAGTGCAGGAAGTTTACGAGGGGATACAGGAGTCTGAAGAGCTGACAGACGAATCACCAGACGAAACAGAAGAGTTTGAAGAGATTGCGGACGTTCCAGAACTTGATGAACTGCCTGATATACCTGATGAACCCGAAATGATTGCTGAAAATCCGCAGGAAGTTCAAGAGATTCAAGAAGAACCTGACGATATAGAACTTGAAGACGAACCAGAATCAATAATTGAAGAATTCAAATCTCAGGAAGAATCACAAGAACCAGAACAATACGAAATGCCCTCGGATAAATTTTCAGAGAATGAGAATATAACAGCCTCAGCAGAATCAGAACTTGAATCAGAACAAGAAGCTGAATCTGAAACTGAGAATGAGCAAATAGAAACACCCTCAGATGATGTTTCAGAAGATGAAAACATAACTGCCTCTATAGAATCAGAATCAGAATTTGAAACTGAGACGGAGCAATTAGAAATACCCTCAAATGAAACTTCAGAGGATGAGAATATAACGGCCTCAACAGAACCAAAATTAGAATCTGAACTTGAATCTGAACCTGAGAATGAGCAATGTGAAATACCTTCAGATGATGTTTCAGAAGATGAGAATATAACAGCCTCCGCAGAACCAGAAGCAGAACCAGAACCTGAAATTGAAATAGAGAATGAGCATATACAACATAAAACACATTCAGATGAAAATATAGCCTCCTCTGCAGAATCAGAATTAGAATCAGAACTTGAATCTGAAACTGAGCCTGCTCAATATGAAATGCCTTCAAGTGAAATTTCAGAGACTGAAAATATAACAGCCGCATCCGAACCTGAGACTGTACCAGTACCAGAGCCAGAAGAAAAATACGAATCAGAATCCCAAGAAATAAATGAAAATGATGTGAACGATATGAATAATATAAACGAAGAGAATTCAACAGGAATTGAAGACGCAATCAGAGTACATAATGAAGAACTTGCAGAAAAAGTTTTGTCGCAGATTTCAGAACTTCCCGCAGAAATGTTTGAAGTGTTAGTTACAGATTTGCTCTCGAAAATGGGATACAGAGCATTTCAGAACGCACGTTACACTTCAGATGAAGCCGGAAGTGATTTGATTCACGGAGTCATAATCGATGACAAAACAGCCTCAGCGATATACATTCATGCGCGTAAATCTTCACCCGACAAGACAATCGGACGTGCTGACATGCAAGATTTCATTGATGCATTATCGGACAAGGGCGGCAAGGGAATATTTGCGACAACTGCAAATTTTTCTGAGCAGGCAGAAGTATTAGCCAACGATGAAAGAATTATGCTCATTGACGGATTAAAGCTCGCAGGTCTGATGATTGCGCATAATTTCTGCGTGAAAGTTGAGAAGGTCTACGAGATAAAAGAATTCGACTCTGAGAGTTTCAGCGATTATCAGAGATAAATATTCATGAAGATATTTATGCTTAGTATGGGCTGTGCAAAGAATACGGCGGACAGTGAACACCTGACAGCACAGTTAATAGCGCATGGCCATGAAATGACTGATGATGTGAATGACGCTGAAGTTGCCATAATCAACACATGCGGATTCATTCAGGACGCAGTGAAAGAAAATATTGACGCGATAATTGACCTTGAGAACCTGAAGCAAAAAGGGAAGCTCAAAAAAATTATCGTTGCCGGATGTCTCGTTAACCGTTATGAGAATGAATTGATTCAGGAATTCTCTTCAAGCGTTGATTTATTCGTTCACTCTGAGGACTGGAATAAAATAATTAACTTTCTCGGAGGGGATATAAACACGAACTGCAGAATCATATCGCCTGCACTCAATAAAAATTTCTGGACCCGTTACCTGAAAATCAGCGAGGGCTGCAACACTTTATGTTCGTACTGTGCAATACCGTTAATACGCGGAAGACTGCGCAGTGTTCCGTTAAAGACGCTCATTGATGAGGCCATGATGTTATGTGCAGCAGGAGCAAAAGAATTATGCCTTGTCGGACAGGATTTGACGGTTTACGGACATGACATTAACACGAATTTATGCGAACTGATTCACGAATTGAATCGCGAACTGCCAAACGGAACATGGATCAGGTTATTATATCTTCATCCGAACAGAGTAGACGAAGCATTAATAGACTTCCTGATGAATCATGAAAAAGTTCTGCATTATCTCGATATACCCATTCAGCATGTTGACCCCGAAATATTATCACTCATGAACAGGCCGTGCAATGAATCACACATGAGAAATATATTCAGGTACATACGCAGTCTTGATTCACTTTTCACATTGCGTACTACAATAATGATGGGCTTCCCTACAGAGAGCGAATC
>JAFPWQ010000156.1 GCA_017394925.1 Synergistaceae bacterium | reverse complement strand
CTCGATAAATTACTGCCTGAACTTGGCCTTGTCGAAACACGAAGCAAAGCTCAGGCTTTAATCATGTCAGGAAAAGTACGCGTAAATGGTCAGGTAATCACCAAAGCAGGAGCATTATACGAACGCGGAGTAAATATTACCCTTGATGAAGTATCACAATGGGCAGGAAGAGGAGCAAAAAAATTACTCAGAGCGTTTGAAGTCTTTAATCTCAATGCAGAAAATAAAACCTGCGCTGACTTCGGAGCATCAACAGGAGGCTTCACTGATGTGTTACTCTCAAAAGGTGCAAGGAAAGTATACGCAATTGATGTAGGTTACGGACAAATGATATGGAGACTTGCGAGCGATTCTCGTGTTGTCGTAATGGACAGAACAAACGCAAGGTATCTCACGAGAAATGATTTCCCAGAACAAATTGAACTTTCTGTATGCGATGTATCGTTCATATCCCTAAGATTAATTTTGCCCGTCATTGATGATATTCTTGATTCAAAGGGTGAAGCGGTTGTGCTGATTAAGCCGCAGTTCGAGGCAGGACGCGAAAAAATATCGCATGGAGTGATTCGTGATGAGAGCATTCATGTTGAAGTTCTTGAAGGCATGATGAATTTTATTCATGAAAGCACAAAATTTTTCGTTGCAGGATTAACGCATTCACCGATAAGAGGCACTGAAGGCAACACGGAATTTTTATGTTATCTTACGCATGAGAAAATCACATATGAACCAGATATAAATGTTATAGTGAGAGAAGCGCATGAAATATTAAAGGGGTGATTGAGACTTAATGACGCAGGAAGACTTTTTGAAACTTTGCTTTGAGGGCAGAGCTGACGAAATAGAAGACGCATTAATGGAAGGTACAGACCCTAACGAACAGGCAATGATTTTCGGAACACCGGCATCTCCATTATTCGTTGCCGCAATGGAAAATAATACGAGCGCAATAGTTGTTTTAATTGAATACGGAGCAAAACCTGCTGACGGATTCATTGCCTCAGTCGTAACAGGAAACAGAAAGACGGCAAGATTACTCGTGAATATCGGAGCGGATATTAATGCACTCGATGATAACGGACATACTGCACTGCTATGTGCCATTACTGCGAATAAGCCCGAAGTTGTGCGATGGCTCATTGAACTCGGAGCAGATGTTAATATCAGGACAGGAGGAGGATATAACGTACTGACATATACTGCATTAATGCTCGAAAATAACCGAAGGACTGACGGAAAGAAATCCGAAATTGACCCCGAAATTATTCCGCTGTTAATGCAGAACGGATCAGATTACAGAGATGCATTGACGCTTGCAGTCAAGACAAATAATATAAATTTTGTGAAGGAGCTTATACGTAACGGTGCAGACATGAATATAAAATGCATGGACGATCAGCCGCCTCTTTCAATTGCACTGGTGAGCGTAAAGCATGAAGTGAGTCCCGAAATGATTGAACTGTTAGCGTCAAACGGAGCAGACGTAAATGCAAAATTTGATTTCGGAGACGGAGCAGTAACTAATCCCCTGAATATGTGCGTCTCAATGAACAGACCAGATCTCGCAGAAATATTATTGCGTTACGGGGCGAATCCTGATGTGAGAGATTATAATGGCAGGACGGCTCTGGTATTTGCAGTTTTGACCGGCGATGAAATTCTTGATGTCCTTCTTGAGAATGACGCAGACCCGAATATACCCGATAATGACGGCAGGACACCTTTAATGCTTGCGGCAGTTGACGGAACATGTGATTCGGAAGTTGCCGAAAAATTAATTACGCACGGAGCAGATGTAAACATTCAGGACAATGACGGAGTAACGGCATTAATGTGGGCAGTAACAGGCAGGGACAGAAGCACGGATTTTTTGCTTTCAGGACTGATTCGTACGGGGGGAATTCGTGCAGAAGGATTTGAATCGTGGCTTGCGCTTGTGTCGCTGTATTCGGCAGTAAGACGTGAGATTCAGCTTGATACAATCAGAATGTTAATCATTCACGGTGCAGATGTGAACTTGCGCGATGAAAAAGACATGAACGCATTGACGTATGCAATGATGAATGACGATAAAGTTATTGCTGATATGCTTATCTCAGCAGGTTCAGAAATAGATTTCAATATGATTTAAATTAAAAAGGGAGGCTGTATATTTATATGTTCAAAGACAAAGTAAAAAGGAAAGTAAAAAAAGTATTAAAGCCATCGGGACTGGGAGATTTTGATTTAATCATTGAGCCGAATAAAACAACTTCGGATTTCATTTACGAGCTTCTGAAGTACCGTGAGCTTTTCTATTTTCTTGCGTGGAGAGATATTCTCGTGCGTTACAAGCAGACAGTAATCGGAGTTGCATGGAGCGTTATCCGTCCGTTACTCAGCATGATAATTTTCACTGTGATATTCGGACGCGTGGCCAAACTTCCGACAGAAGGAACGGTGCCGTATCCCATAATGGTATTCTCGGCGTTATTGCCCTGGCAGTATTTCGCAAATTCAATGCAGAGCAGTTCAGAATCACTTCTGAGGGCTTCTCACATGGTCAGCAAAATATATTTTCCGCGTATTATTCTTCCGTCATCGGCAGTTCTGGTCAGTGCGGTTGACTTTGCAATATCCTTTGTGCTTATGTGCATACTGATGCTGATATACAGATTTGTCCCGTCCCCGTTCATAGTTTTGCTGCCTGTGTTCTTTATTCCTGCGACAATAACAGCACTGGGTCTTGGCTACTGGCTGTCAGCGATCGGAGTGAAATACAGAGATTTTCGTCAGATTATGCCGTTTATCGTTCAATTCGGGCTTTATGTTTCGCCTGTAGGATTCTCAAGTTCAGTTATTCCGGCGAGATGGCGAATGCTGTACAGTCTTAATCCAATGGTCGGAGTCATTGACGGCTTCAGGTGGTGCATTCAGGGTACAGCGGCATCACTATATCCTCCTGCGTTCATAATATCAGTCATAACATCAGTAATTATATTCTTTTCGGGACTTAAATTTTTCAGGAAGACAGAGAAATCATTTGCGGACTTCATTTAGTTATTTAAGAAAGGAGATGATAAGAATATGCTTGCAATAAAAGTTGAGAATCTCGGCAAAAGATATATGCTGAGACATCAGAGATATACAAGGCTTTATGATTTAATGGGCGAATATGTAGCCAGACTCAAACGCAGAATAAGACATCCTTTTGCAGAAAGATCTGTGCCTGCAGGATCAGAAGACTTCTGGGCACTGCGTGATCTGTCATTCGATGTCGAACAGGGAGAACGGGTTGCATTCATTGGTCATAACGGAGCAGGAAAATCTACGCTTCTTAAATTATTGAGCCGCATAACAGATCCGACTGAAGGAAGAATTTCGATTAAAGGCAGAGTATCGAGCCTTCTTGAAGTGGGAACAGGATTTCACCCGGATCTAACGGGCCGCGAAAATATTTATCTCAATGCTGCGATACTTGGCATGAAGACTTATGAGATAAGACGGAACTTTGATGCCATAGTTGATTTTGCCGGAGTCGAAAAATTTCTTGATACTCCCGTTAAGCGTTATTCATCGGGAATGTATGTACGTCTCGCATTCGCCATAGCCGCACATTTAAACTCAGAAATATTAATTGTCGATGAAGTTCTTGCTGTGGGAGACATGGAATTTCAGAATAAATGCATGGGGAAAATGGACGAGATAAGCCATAAGGAAGGCCGTACGATTTTATTCGTGAGTCATAACATGGGTGCAGTGCTTCAGTTATGCGGAAGGGTAGTATGTCTTGAGGCAGGGCATAAAGTTTTTGACACAACAGATGTAGTTGACGGAGTGCAGAAATATATGAGCATGTCCCAGCGTGATGCTACGGATGCTGAATGGAAGAATCCCGGCGATAAATACGAGAGTGAATACTTTAAGCCATTACGATTTGGACTTTATGATTCAAAAGGTGAGGTCAAATTTGCATCAGTGAGACATGGTGAAGATTTATACGTTGAGATTGAAGGCATTGTGAAGAAACCGAATAAATCTTTATGCATTGGCTATGCTCTTTATGATAATGCAGGTACGCTCATATACTGGACATTCCATAGTGATCAGATAAACAGCCCGAATGAAATTCCGACTCTTGAAGGCCATGTGTGTCTGCGTTCCAGAA
Organism: Synergistaceae bacterium; assembly: GCA_017394925.1. Classification (GTDB taxonomy): domain Bacteria; phylum Synergistota; class Synergistia; order Synergistales; family Aminobacteriaceae; genus JAFUXM01. Next base: position 1,003 of record JAFPWQ010000156.1, on the reverse strand, counting down.
TTCCCGTTGAAATGCTTAACATCGGAGAGAAGAGACTCGAACTTGGGGTGCAGCTCTATAAAGACAACTGGATTGTTGCACCAGGAAGAAGCAAACCGCCTGCAGTATCTTTCAATATTGAAGGGCCTGTAACGCTTTCACCTTACTGTGTGATTCAGAGAACTGGTTCAATGGCATTCAATGCAGACTGGAAGCTCGCATAAAAAAATTTCCCCTCGCATTTTCACGGGGGGATTTATTTTTTCACTTCATTTATTCATCTGGTAAGAAACGATTCGCCTTTTTTTATTCTTTCACGCCAGTAATTTAATAAATCATGCATCGTCTTCTCAAAACTTATTTCAGGCTCCCATCCGGTATGTGCTTTGAACTTCCTGCAGTCGGGCACCTGCAGATCCGCATCAATGGGTCTTAATCTTTCAGGGTCTTCATGAACCGTAATTTTATTTTTCATGGGACTGTATGATATTAGCGTTTTAAGCGTGTCTTCAACGAGGCATGTATAAGTTCCGCCGATATTATAATATTCGCCCGCAATGGGATTTATCGTTACGAGCATATAATAAGCCCTCACTGCATCTCTCACGTCTGCGTATGTCCGTAATGATTTGAGATTTCCGATATGCACAACGGGTTCGGTCATTCCTGCCTCAATCATTGCGATCTGCTTTGCGAACGTCGACTCATGAAAGACATCGCCGCGTCTTGGTCCTGTGTGAGTGAACATTCTCGTTGTCATGATTGTCATGTTATACGCCTCAGCATAATATCTGCCGAGTAAATCCGTTCCCGTCTTGCTGATCGCGTAAGGGCTTGCAGGGTGAAACGGACACTCTTCATGTATTCCCGTCTCAGGCTTCTTGTCTGCTGGTATCCTTCCGAACACTTCCGATGATGCGCATACATGTATCACGGGCTTGTAGCTTTTATCTGAATCAATTGCGAGTCTCAGTGCCTCAAGCAATCTGCATGTGCCTAATACATTCGTGTTGAGAGTGTCTAT
>JAFPWQ010000155.1 GCA_017394925.1 Synergistaceae bacterium | reverse complement strand
GCAGAGTTGAGAAGCAGGGAGCAGATGCAGTTGTTGCCGAAGGAATGGAAGCGGGCGGCCATATCGGAGAATTAACGACAATGGTATTAACGCCTCAAATCGCAAGCGCAGTTAAGATTCCAGTCATAACAGCCGGAGGAGTAGTAACAGGAAGGGGAATAGTTGCGGCGTTTGCGCTCGGAGCTGAAGGTGTACAGGTTGGGACGAGATTCATCTGCTGTGATGAATGCACTGTACACATGAACTATAAGCAGGCCGTAATCGATGCAAGAGACAGAAGCACAGCGATAACCGGGCAATCACTTGGTCATCCTGTGAGATGTCTTCGCAATAAACTCACGGCAGAATTCGAGCGTCTTGAAGCTGAACGTGCTCCTGCGTCCGAAATCGAAGCTCTCGGAACGGGGAAATTACGCGCAGCAGTTGTTGACGGTGATACAGACTGGGGATCGCTCATGGCTGGTCAAAGTGCGGCAATGGTGAACGACATTAAGCCCGCAAGAGAGATTATTACGGGAATGTTTGCAGAGGCAGAAGATATTCTGAGAGGTATTGAATAGATGAAGAAATACGCATTAGTTTTTCCAGGTCAGGGGTCGCAAAGTGTCGGAATGGGAAAAGAGATTTACGAATCATTTCCCAGTGCTAAGAGTGTATTTGAAGAAGCAGACGATGCATTATCTTTTAATCTTACGCGCCTAATCTTTGAAGGCCCTGAATCAGAATTAACGCTCACGAAGAATTCACAGCCTGCAATCATGACGATGAGCATAGCCGCATTGAGAGTTCTTACGGATGAGATGAACGCAGATTTGAATCCCGTATGTGTTGCCGGTCATAGCTTGGGAGAATATACAGCACTGGTCGCGTCTGGAGTGATTTCATTCTGGGATGCAGTGAGGCTTGTACGTTCACGCGGTGAGTTCATGCAGGAGGCAGTGCCTGAGGGTAAAGGCTCAATGGCGGCAGTGCTGGGACTTGATTCTGAAGGCGTGAAAAATTTCTGTGAGGCAATTGCTCCCAATGGTGAGATTCAACCTGCAAACTTTAATTCACCCGGTCAGGTTGTTATTTCGGGACTGACTGAGTATATCGACAAGGCAATTGAACATGCAAAGGAATTCAAAGCAAGAAAGGCCGTAAAGTTGAATGTGAGTGCACCTTTTCACAGTCAGTATATGAAGCCTGCCGCAGAGAAATTAAAACTTGAATTCGCAAAAATTTCATGGAATCAGGCAAAGTATGATATTATCGCAAACGTAAGCGCAAGACCCGTTAAAGCCGTTGATGATATTCTCGACAGCTTATACCGTCAGACGTTCAGCCCGGTCTTGTGGGAGAATAGCGTTATGTACATGACTGATGAGTTAGGCGTGAATAATTATTATGAGCTTGGAGCAGGTGAAGTACTTTCAGGTTTAATTAAACGATGCAAAAAGGGTTTATCGGTTATGGCCGGAGGAACACCCAAAGCACTTGAGGCAATACGAGAATCATTAGAGGTGAAAGAGTAAATCATGCTTGCACTCGTAACAGGAGCATCACGGGGAATCGGAAGAGCAATTGCACTTGAACTTGCGCATAACGGTTATGATGTTGCGATAAATTACAACAGGAGCAAAGAGAGCGCAGAAAGTTTATGCGAAGAGATTAAATCACTGGGAGTTAATGCTAAAATCTTTCAGGCTGATGTAAGTATACAGGAAGAGGCCGCGAGATTATTCAGTGAGATAAAATCATCAATGGGAAGTGTAAGCGTACTTGTGAACAATGCAGGAATAACCCGAGATAATTTACTGATGAGAATGAAACCTGAAGACTGGCTTGCAGTGATAAATTCAAATCTGAATTCTGCGTTTTACTGCACACGTGAGGCAATTCGCGACATGGCCAAAGCGAAATACGGAAGAATAATCAATATTGCGTCAGTAGTGGGCTTAACGGGCAATGCAGGACAGTCTAACTATGCGGCATCGAAGGCAGGCATAATAGGCTTCACGAAGTCAGCAGCGCGTGAATATGCATCAAGGGGAATAACGGCAAATGCAGTTGCACCGGGCTTCATTGAGACGAGCATGACGGAAGTGTTAAAGCCCGAAGTGAAAGAAAATATCCTGAAGAGCATTCCCGTCGGCGCAATCGGAAGACCTGAGGACGTAGCAAAGGCAGTTATGTTTTTTGCAGATGAGCGTAACGGATACATCACGGGTCAGGTCTTAGCAGTTGACGGCGGAATGACGATGTGCTAATTATATTATGCGTATTAAACTAGAGGAGGTGAAATGAAACATGACGAAAGAAGAAGTAGTAGAGAAGCTGAAAACTATAGTTTCAGATCGTCTTGATGTTGAAAAGGATCAGGTAACGCCTGAAAAGACATTCGTTGAAGATCTTGGAGCAGACTCGCTTGACATAGTGGAGCTTATCATGGGAATTGAAGAAGAGTTTGACATTGAGATTCCTGATGAAGATGCAGAGAAATTAACGTCAGTCGGTGAGGCATTAAAATACACGCTTGAGAAAATCGGCGTGGAAGAGTAAGCAGG
>JAFPWQ010000154.1 GCA_017394925.1 Synergistaceae bacterium | reverse complement strand
GATGCATTGCAGAAAAAATTTGCAGCGCGTGAAGTTCACAAGACATATTTAGCTCTTGTTCATAATTGCCCTAAGAAACATGAAGGTATTCTTTCAGGTCCGATTGACAGAGACCCGGATAATTTTCTTCGCATGGCTATAGTCGAAAACGGAAAGCCTTCACTAACGGGATATAAAGTTTTATGGAACATGAATAAATTTTCGCTGATTGAATGCAGATTATTCACCGGCAGAATGCATCAGATTAGGGTTCACATGTCGGCACTCGGCTGTCCTCTTTCAGGTGATATTCTTTACGGTGCAGATGATGATTTTAATGGGAGAATCTTTCTGCACTCATGGAAATTAAGTTTTGAGCATCCTGTTACGCATGAAAATTTATCATTCAGACAGAATTTGCCCGATGATTTTATCACTCGCATACATGATATAATTTCGCGTTGAAATCCAGAAAATTTTTTTTTTGGAAGGGGCTTGACATAATCATGATGAATGTGTATGATCGTACATCACATCACATCACATCACATCACTAATTATTTTTGTCTTAATTTCCCATTAACGAAAGCAGAATCAAATTCATGTAATTGTCTCTGTGTTCAGTTCCGGGAGGTGTCATGATGTTATTTAACTCGTGGCAGTTCGCGATTTTCCTTCCGGTTGTATTTGCGCTTTACTGGTCAGTTCCTCAGAGATTCAGATGGTTCGTGATTCTTGTTTCAAGTTACTGGTTCTATATGAGCTGGAATGTAAAATACGTAACTCTGATTCTTTTCACAACGTTTATCTCTTATCTTGCTGCAATTCTTCTTGAACGATTCAACAAGAACACGGCCATGAAGAAAATAATTCTCGCATTGACTCTCATTGCATGTCTGTCTGTTCTCTTCACGTTCAAATACTTTAATTTCTTCTCGCAGTCATTCATTGAGTTCATGCATCTTTTTGCGATTCATATTCACCCTGTAACGCTTAAACTCTTATTGCCCGTCGGAATTTCATTTTATACTTTTCAGACTTTAGGCTACGTTATTGATGTCTACAGGGGAACAACGAAACCAGAAAAGCATTTCGGAATATATGCAGCGTTCATATCATTTTTTCCTCAGTTAGTCGCAGGTCCGATTGAGAGAACGAATAATCTTCTGCCTCAGATAAAAGCATATCATGAATTCAAATATGAGCAGGCTGTTTACGGCTTAAAGTTAATGACGTGGGGATTCTTCAAGAAATTATGCATAGCCGATATTCTTGCGATTCACTCTGATAAAATCTTCAATGATATTTACAGCTATAAGGGCTTCGCGTTAATCATAGCTGCGTTTTTCTTCACGGTTCAAATTTACTGCGATTTCTCCGGCTATTCTGACATTGCGAGAGGATGCTCGAATTTATTCGGGATTGAATTAATGCATAATTTCAGGAGTCCGTATTTCGCATCAAGTATCAGAGAGTTCTGGTCGCGCTGGCATATCTCACTGAGTACATGGTTCAGAGATTACGTTTACATTCCGCTCGGAGGGAATCGTGTCAGCAGGTTCAGACACAAGATTAATATCATGATAACGTTCATAGTATCAGGGTTATGGCACGGTGCAAACTGGACATTCGTTATCTGGGGAACTCTTCACGGATTAGCGCAAATTACAGAGAATGCTTTTGTGAGACGCGATGATATTCACGGATTCAAAAGGGCGTTGAGAGTATGCATTACGTTTTTATTCTGCATGTTCGCGTGGGTATTTTTCAGAGCAAATAATATATCTGAGGCTTTATATTTCTTCGGGCATCTGTTTGAGGGAATAACGGACGTAAAAGCATATTTCATTCTGAACGGAATAGAAATTTTTGCTCTCGAATTATCAACGGCAGTACGCATAACAGGAAGTATAATTTTTCTGGCAATATGGGATTACATTTCAGTTAAGCGTGATGTAATTTCACTTATAACTTCTCAGAAATATTTTATATTCAGATATGCATTCTATTTTGGAATTCTTACGCTTCTGATTCTTTACAGGGCTTCAGGAAATATTCAGTTCGTTTACTTTCAGTTTTAATTCGGGAGATAATAATCATGAAAAAATTTCTGCTCAAAATTTCAGTCTTTGCGCTTTATGCATTGCTTCTTCAGGCTGTATTTCCTGTTCTGGTTGACCCGTTTAACGTGTTTCATGCTGAATGTATAAGGGCTAACGGAGTCGAACCTAATCAGAATTATATTAAAACGAAATATATTCTGAATAACCCTGAGAAATTCGACAGCTTTCTATTTGGTTCATCAAGAGTGGGAGTTATTCATAATGATAAAATACCCGGCCTAAGGACATACAACATGACATATTCAGCCGGGCTTCCTTCAGAACATCTTGCGAATATAAAAACGTTCTTAAAAAATAAAATTCATCCGGCAAAAGTTTATATCGGGATCGACAGCTATGCATATACAGATGAAATAACTGACCATATTAACGAACGTCTCAGATGCCCGTATGAATACATTGCAGGTGATTTAATTCATTTATTTGAGTTATATCTTGATCCTGTTATGACAAGAAAGTCTTTGAAAACGATGTCAAAAAGCAATTCTAAAATGGATGTTAATACGTTCTATCAATACGGCTGGTGGGGGAAATACGGAAGCACATCAAAATTCAACTGGAACGCTGAAAATATAAAACCCTCATACGGAAGACGATTCAGTGATGAGACATTAAGAAACGCATTGAATGACATCAAAGAAATCGTAAATATCTGCCGTGAAAATAATATTGAGCTCGTCATATTCACAAACCCGATGCATAACATAACATACATGGCCTCAGTCAGAGAATTAAAATATCTTGATTTTCTTGAAGGACTTGCAGACATAACAGAGTTCTATAATTTCAGCAGCCTGAATAATATAACCCTCAGCAATGATAATTACCTTGAGACCAGCCACTATAAAGCAGAGACAGGTGATTTAATTCTGAATGTCATATGCAGCGATGAAATATATCCTGAACTTTACGCGCAGGGATTCGGAGTGAAAGTAACACGTGATAATTCAGAAGAGTTTCTCGCAATGTTAAAGCGTCAGGCCGAAGAGTACGGGAATAAAAAGCAATGACCGATGTGTTATATAATTTAGCTTTTGATATAAATTTTACTGGAAGGAAAACACATAATGAAACTTGAAATAAAGCGTCAGGATTTCTTAAAGGCCTGGCAGACAGCAGAAAAAATTGCAGTGTCAAAGGCAATAACTGAAATTGTGAACAGCATACGAATCAATGCAGCTGATAATGAAAACGTTACACTTGAAGCAACAGACCTTAAGACATCAGTAAAGTGCAAAGCTGAAGGTGTTTATGTCATTGAGCCTGGAACAGCAGTAGTCCCTGTATTGCTTCTCGGAGGAATGTTAAAGAAACTCAAATGCGAAACGCTGACGATTGAAGTTAATGACACTCGCGGAATGTTATTTGCAGAAGGAAGCAAATCGAGATTCCCTGTAGTCCCCCTTGAAGCATTCCCCAAAATCCCGGAGAGTACAGGAGCTGAAGCAGTATGTGAGATAAACGCAAAGGAACTTTCAGACACAATCACGGAAGGAGGCTCGGCAAGTTCACAGCCTCAGGACTTCCCGAAATATCTCGGCGCATGTCTGATGAGCATAGCTGAAGATTCACTCAAAATTGTATCAACAGACGGAAAGCGTCTCGCAGTCTCTAAGGCCATGTGTGAAAATGTTTTCAGGCAGGAAGATATACTGCTTCCGTCAAATCCGCTTAAGGAACTCGCAAAACAGTTATCCGGCGATTCAAACGTGAAAATTATTTCAGACGGCACAATAGCATGGTTTGCTCTTGAGGACACAGAATTTTCAATCAGACGTATCGATGCAAGTTTCCCGGACTATCAGCGCATACTGAATTCAAATGTCGCGGCAAAACTTCAAATGTCATGCGAGGATCTTATCTCAGTTGTCGAACGTGTCGACATCGTAGCCAGAACTACGATTCCTCATATCATGGTCATGGACATGAATCCAGACGGAAATATGCGTATATATGCCCGTTCTCCCGAAGGTGTTGCAAGAGAATCACTTAAAGCTGATATTACCGGCGGTGCTATGCAGGTAGGATTCAATGCGGCATTTTTCCTTGAGGGATTAAAGGCTCTGGGCTCTGGCGATATTGTGATCGAGTTCAGCGGCACTGAAGAACAGACACGAATGATGAGAAATGACAGCGATGATTTTCTCTATATGCTCATGCCTTCAAGATTATCGCCTATGGATATTATTGACGATGAACTTGATGATAATGATGATAATTCAGAAACGCATGATGATATGCCTGAAAGTATGCCTGAAGGAGAAGAAAATTTTTAGTTCACTCAATGAGATTTGATTATACGCTTGCAGCTGACTTCAGAAATTTATCGCTGAGAAATGCAAATCAAAGCCCGGTTCTTAAAATCAAATGGGAGCCGGGAATTAATTTGATTCTTGGTCCCAACGGAAGCGGAAAAACTAATCTGCTTGAGACATTAAGCATTCTCACAGGCTGGGGAGCATTCACTAAGACACATAACGCAATCGAATGGGGAAAACAGAATGCAAGACTCTCGGCTCATCTTTCAGGCGAAGAAGATTTTTCACTCAGCGCTGAAATTTCATCGCGTACTTCAGTCAGAATTAACGATAAGACAGTATCATTTACAGATTTGAGATTATCTCTGCCCTCAATAATTTTTCTCACGGGAAGCGTAAATCTCATTGATGCGTCTCCTTCATCGCGAAGATTATTCATTGACAGATTATGTTCGTTATTCTATCCTCCGTTTGCAAAGAGGCTCGCTGAATTCAAATATATCTCGCGTTCAAGAGCCGCGCTTTTAAGACAAGGCAAATCACCTGATGTAACGCTGATTCCCTTCTGCAAGTTAGGCGGCTGGATTATGGATGCAAGACGCGAAGCAGTATCGCTATTGATGAAAATGATTCCAGAAGATAAATTTACGCTTCAGTTTATGCCGTTATTGAGAACTTCAGGTGAAGAATATCTGCTTGAGATGCTGAAAAAAAATTCAAGGCGCGAATCTTTTGCACTTCACCCTCTGGACGGTCCGAATTACGATGAGCTTTCTATAATTATCACTGAGACTCACAGACCTGCATATGAATCATTAAGCAGAGGACAGAAACGCAGATTAATTTTGTATATAATAATTACTGCTGGAAAATTAATCGCAATGAAATTAAAACGCGAGCCGGTATTATTATTTGATGATTTAACAGCTGAATTAGATTCAGAAGGCAGAGAATTCACTTACAGGGAACTTGAAAAAACTAAATGGCAGGTATTTATAACAGCACCAGAGAATCCATTTTCACAAAAGAGAAATAAATCTGTAAATATCATTATGATGCCGGGTTAATAAAAAATACGGGGTGTTTCTTTCACCCCGCGCTGCATTCATTAAATTAATGTTTTTTCCTCCGAATCATGCAAAGCACCGAAAGCATAATCGCAGCAGAACACACAGAAGAACAACCTCCCCCTCCGCTGCTTTTTAGACTGGAAGGTTCATGTTCTTCGTTTTCTTTTTCCGGTTCTTTGCCTTCCGGTTCATTTGCCGATATTACAGGCGCATATGTTTTTCCTGACTCAAGATATGCTGATACGTTTATGATTCTGTCTGCCGGGACAGTTTTAATTTCATATCCGTCAGAATCAGTGAATACAGCTTCGTTATCTGAGGCTGATGCGCTGACCTCACTAACAGAATCTCTTGCGAAAGGATTCCATGCAAGTACCCAGCTGTCTGGCACACCTGAATCAAGTTTCACATCATTGAAAGCGTAATAATCCGAAATATTCACAGTAATTTCAGGAAGTACTGCGGCTATTTTGCTCTTATCGTTCGATACCTGAGAGAGTTCTGCCTGACTTAGCGATGAAAATCCTCTTTCCGGCCCCATGATTATATCTTCAGGCTTATCCGGCGTAATGTCATCTGATTTGCCTGGTTCATCCGGCACAATGTCTTCTGATTTTGCTGGTTCAGGTTGTGGTTGTGGCTGTGGCTG
>JAFPWQ010000153.1 GCA_017394925.1 Synergistaceae bacterium | reverse complement strand
TGTACTAACGGCCGCAATAAAGAACATAGGCGACATGACCGGACCGCTCTCAATGATGATAATCGGAGCTGCACTCGGCGAATCAGACATACGGAATGCATTCGAGTTCGACACGTTTAAATTAACGTTCGTGCGTTTAATTCTTCTGCCTGTGATATATATTTTCATGCTTAAATTCTGCGGGATAAAAAATATATTATGGCAGGTTACAGTAGTTTTGACGGCCATGCCAGCAGCAGCGAACACAGAAATTTTTGCTGAGATGTACGGAAAAGATTACACGATTGCGGCAAGGTGCGTAGTTGTGTCTACAATTTTGTCTCTGGTAACTGTTCCGTTCATTACACTGTTATTTTAATATAAATTAATTTAAATGGAGGAAAATTTTTTCTTGAAAGACGCAATCACAATCAGAGGAGCAAGAGAACATAATCTCAAGAATATAGATATAGAAATCCCGCGAGGAAAATTAATCGTAATCACGGGGCCATCAGGATCAGGAAAATCATCGTTAGCGTTCGACACGTTATATGCAGAAGGTCAGCGCAGATATGTTGAATCACTAAGCGCATATGCAAGACAGTTCTTAGGAGTTCAGAAGAAGCCCGATGTTGATGAAATTTCCGGGTTATCGCCTGCAATATCGATTGAGCAGAAAGGCACAGGACATAATCCCCGTTCAACCGTTGGGACTGTAACGGAGATTTATGACTATTTCAGATTGCTGTATGGGAGAATCGGAATCCCACACTGCCCGAAATGCGGCAAACCCGTACACAGACATTCGATTGATGAGATATTAAGCTACATACTTGAACATGAGAATGAATCACGAGTCGAAATATTATCGCCGCTCGTGAAAAACAAAAAGGGTGAATTCAAGAATCTATTCAGTCAGACAAGAGAGAAAGGTTACACAAGGGCACGCGTTGACGGAATCACATATTATCTTGAGGAAGAAATATCATTAGACAAGAAGAAGAAGCATAACATTGAAGTTGTGATAGACAGACTGAAGATTACGCATGATAAGCGCAGCCGCATAGCTGAGAGTGTAGAGTCGGCACTGAAATTATCAGGAGGGTATGTGCTTATTGCTCCCGAAGGCAGGAATGAATACACGATGACAGAAAATTATTCGTGTCCTGACTGTGAAGTGAGTATCCCGAAGATTGAGCCTCGCTTATTCTCATTCAACAATCCATTGGGTGCATGTCCTGACTGCGGCGGACTTGGGAGTCATGAACACTTTTCACGTGAACTTGCAATTGACCCGGAACGTTCGGTGCTTGACGGAGCTATTATCCCGTTCAGGTCAAAGCCTCATACGTTAGAGAAATTAATCATGTTCGCGGAAAAACATAAATGGGATTTGAGTGTTCCGTATAAAGATTTATCTGAAGAGATTCAGAATTTCATCTGGAATGGTTCAGGCGATGAGAAAATGCCAATGATATTTGATGAAAAAGGAATCGCACGGCCTTACATGGGAAGATATGAGGGTGTAGTCGGATGGCTTGAGGCAAAATTAAAATGGTTCGCAGAGAATGAAAATGTAGTTGATGAAATTGCATCGTACAGAGAAGAAGATATTTGCAAGACATGCGGAGGCTTGCGCTTACGTCAGGAGGCACTGAACGTTAAAGTTTCAGGTTACGGAATCGGTGAGCTTATCTCTATGCCCGTTGAGAAATTACTGCAGGCCATGAAGAATTTCACTCTCACGAAAAGCGAGTCATCAATCGTTGAGCAGGTCATGAATGAGATATTAAAACGTCTGGAATTTTTATGTGATGTCGGCGTTGGCTATCTCTCACTGTTACGAAGAGCCGATACGTTATCAGGAGGAGAGAGTCAGCGTATAAGACTTGCTACACAAATCGGCAGTAATTTAAGCGGAGTGTTATATGTTCTTGATGAGCCTACAATCGGACTGCATTCACGGGACACTGAGAAATTGATTCGTTCGCTGAAATCGATTCGTGATCTGGGCAACACAGTAGTAGTTGTTGAGCATGACATAGAGACCATGAGAGCAGCCGATGAATTAATTGAGCTTGGACCTGAAGCAGGCATTAAAGGCGGAGAGATTTTGCATTCGGGAAGTTATGACGAGTTCATGAAGACAGACGGAATGACAGCAAAGTATCTCAGGGGCGAATCAACCGGTGTCGTCATGAAAGAATCAAGACGCAAACCAACGGGCTGGGTTCACGTTAAAGGCGCATCGCATAATAACCTGAAACATATTGACGTTGATATACCTGTGGGAGTGTTTACATGCATAAGCGGAGTATCAGGTTCAGGGAAAAGCAGCTTTCTTTATGATGTGTTATATCGGGGAATGAGGCGGATACTTGACCGTGATTATCGCGAGAGACCCGGCAAATTTGAATCAATCACAGGTGCAGACGCATTCGACAATATAGTACTCGTAGACCAGAGTCCAATCGGCAGAACTCCGCGCTCTAATCCTGCAACATACACGGGAGTGTTCTCATTGATTCGTGAGTTCTTTGCTGAATTACCAGAGGCCAAAATTCGCGGCTATTCATCCGGACGATTCAGTTTCAACGTTAAGGGCGGACGATGTGAGTCATGCGGCGGTGCTGGCAGTGTTAAGACCTCAATGTTATTTCTGCCCGATATATATTCGGACTGCGAAGTATGCGGAGGAACGAGATATAACCATGAGACTCTTGAAGTCAGATTCAAGAATAAGAATATTGCTGATGTTCTCGCAATGACGGTTGATGAGGCCGGAGAATTCTTTGCTGAGATTCCCAAAATAGCAAATAAGTTAAAGATGATTCACGATGCAGGACTGGGATATATAAGTCTTGGGCAGTCAGCATTAACACTTTCAGGGGGTGAGGCTCAGCGTGTAAAGCTCGCGAAGGAACTCTCGAAGAAATTCGGAGGAAGGACTTTATACTTGCTTGATGAACCTACAACGGGATTGTTTTATACGGACGTTAAGAAGCTGCTTGAGATTGTGCATAGAATCATCGACAGGAATAAAAGCACCGTGATATTCATTGAGCATAATCTCGATGTCTTAATGTCGGCGGACTATATTATAGATTTAGGGCCTGAAGGAGGAGATTCGGGCGGTGAGGTTGTTGCGTATGGAACACCTGAAGATGTCATGAAGAGTGATAAAGGCTATACGGCAAGATTTATGCGTGAATATAAAAATGCCGTCAGATTCTGAAACACAGAGTCCGGCGGCATGAATTGCAAGACAGATTAGAATAAAGCAGGGAATAACGCTTTCGGAATTGCGAGCCAAAAGTCCGGGAATACAAGCATCAGTAACAGGACTACAAGCGATGAAATGAAATACGGCAGTGTTCCCTTGAAGCCTTCTTCGATTGTCGTTCCGCTTATCGATGACGCAAGCAGCAGGCATAACCCGTAAGGCGGAGTAACCAGTCCGAGAGCAAGCGTTACTATCACGATGAGGCCGAGTATAATCGGGCTAATTCCGAGTGCCGTTGCTGACGGAAGGATAATCGGCACAAAAAGAATCATAGCCGGTACTGCATCCATGAATGTCCCAACGAACAAAAAGAATAACACCGTAACAATCAGGAATATTCCTTTTCCGCCCGGAAGTGATAAGAATAATTTCTGCGCGATTATGTTCAGCTGATAGTAGCTCAGAAGTTCACCGAGTGCATTAGCCGTTGCCAGTGCGAATAATGACAGTGATGCCATTTTCATTGTGTCGATTAAGATTCCAGGAAGACGCGTTATCTTGATTGACCTGTAGAAGAATATTCCGATGAATAACGCATAGATACACGCAAAGGCAGCTGACTCTGTGGGCGTGAAGAATCCTGAGACTATACCGCCGATTAAAATTATCGGAGTCATCAGTGCGGGCATGGAGATTAACGTATGCTTAAGTGCCACAGCAAACGGAACTTTTTCGCTCTTCGGGAAATTCTTTGAGTTCGCGTACATCTTGACGACTATCATCTGTGCAATGCCGAGCAAAATTCCCGGTACAATTCCAGTCATGAATAACGCTCCAGTTGAACACCCTGCAATACCGGCATACACGACCATAGTTATACTCGGAGGAATGATTGATCCTAATGTTGAAGACGCAGCCGTAACTCCTACTGACGTTCCCTTATCGTAGCCCTGCTTCTCCATTGCAGGAATAAAAATTTTCCCAACGCCGGAAGTATCTGCCTGTGATGAGCCGGATATGCCCGCAAAGACCATTGAGACAAGAACGTTTGCATAGGCAAGTCCTCCCTTTTTGTGTCCGACAAGATCGCAGATGCATTCAATGAGCTTTTCTGTTATGCCGCCTTCGTTCATTAAGTTCGCCGCAAGAATGAATAACGGCACTGCAAGAAGTGTAAAGCTGTTGAGACCATTGAACATCTTCGTGAATACTACTGTGTTCGGTATCGCCGGAAGACACGCAATGCCCGTGAAAGAGACAATGCCGAGTGCAAATGCTATAGGTACTCCGATAGCGATAAATCCGACAAACATTATGATTAGTACAGTTCCAAGCATTATTTCATGTCTCCTTTCATGAGCTTCCCAAGCTGGTCAAAAATTCCGTAAATCAGATAAATTGCTCCTGTCGCACCGCAGATCGGAATGCACAGCCATGTAGGTCCGCGCTTCATTGCAGGAATGTTTATCCATCTGAAATTCCAGAACTGTATTGCTGCCTTGTATCCGTAAATCACCATTAGAACGCAGAATGTCAGAACGATAATATTAATGACAATCTGAAGGCATATCTTTTTCTTCTCACTCTTCATTGAGTCCATAAGGCTCGTGAATGCAAAGTGCGCGTTTGAATGAACCATTGCACCAGCTCCCATGAACACAGCCCAAATGAACGAATACATGCTTACGTCTTCTGTCCACATGGCCGCTACTCCCATATACCTGCATACGATCTGATAAACGACAGTTACGAGGAAAATTAACAGGAATAAACCGCCGATTGCAATTTGAATCTTCTGAAGGCCGTCAATAATTCTTTTCATGAATTTCACCCCTGATATTTAAACAAAAAAGAAAGACGGACATATTTCTATGGCCATCTTCCTGATTGAGTCTGATTCTTTATTCCGCCGCACGTACCATGTTAAGCTGATCCTGCATGTTATTCTTCTTCGCAAAATCATCCTGTATCGGCTTAGCTATTGCCTTGAATGCAGCAATGTCTATATCTGCAAATTCTGTTACGACTGCACCATCATTGACTGCTCTCTGCTTTGACTCCGAGAACATCTTGTACGTTACTGCGCGTTCTTCTGCAGTGCTTGCCGCTGTTGCCTCATTGATCCATGCTTTCTGCTCATCGGTCAGACGGTCATATCTGTCTCCGTTCATCATGAAAAGTCTTGTCGTGAAATCATGATGCGTCTCTGATACGTATTTTCCGTTTGCGGTCTTGTGATGCTCTTTCTGGGTGAAGTTCGTGTAGTCATTCTCTGCACCGTCAACTACTCCCTGCTGTAATGCCTGATAGAGTTCACCCCATGCAACGCTCGTAGGAATTGCGCCGCAGTTCTTGAAGAATTCCTGCTGAACCTGTGATGACTGCGTACGAATGCTAAGACCCTTCAAATCTGCCGGAGATTTAATTGCTTTCTTTGCATACACATCACGCACTGAAGAACTCCAGTAACCCATGACTCTGAACTGGTTATATGTCTTCTCAAGGATCATTGCTCGCATTGCATTGCCGAAATCACCGTCAAGACATTTCTCCCAGTGTGCAAAGCTGTCGAATAAATATTCGAGTGAGAGAATATCAATCTCAGGTACTCCGATTGCAGTCATGAATCCCGGTGAGGCTACTATCATGTCAGCTGCTCCCATCGTGAGCTTCTCAACGAGTTCTGATTCGTTTTCGCCGAGCGTACCCTTGTGAACCGTAACCTGAATCTTTCCGCCTGATATTTTCTCTGCTACTTCCTTGAACTTGTCCAGGCCTAAGCTATACGGGTTAGTCGGGTCTGTCTGATTGGCCGCGATGATGAGAGAGAGTTCCGGCTCAGCAGATGACATTGACGCAGTTAAAGCAAGAACGGTAACGAGAATAAAAGCACATAATACTTTCCTCATGAAATATAAACCTTCTTTCTTAGATTGTGAAAAATTTTTTGTGTGTAAGAATTATTGAGATTATATCTATCTTTCTTAATGCGTGTCAATCTGCAAAACTTCATGTTTATTTTGTTATACTATTCACGCATGAACATAAAAAATTTTCATGGAGGCATAAAACTTTATGGCAGATTACGAAGTAGCAGACATTAATTTAGCAGAACGCGGACAGAAAAAAATCGACTGGGCGTGGCAGTATATGCCCTCAATGCAGTTCCTCTACAACAAGTACAGAAGTGAACAGCCGTTTAAGGGTGCAGTTATCGCAGCATGTCTTCATCTTGAGGCAAAGACAGCAAATCTTCTCATCACATTAACGAAGCTCGGCGCAAGAGTAGCGGCATGCGGAAGCAATCCGTTATCGACTCAGGATGATATTTGCGCGGCACTCGCGAAGAACGGCGTGCATGTTTACAGCAGAAGAGGAATGTCCACAGAAGAATATTTTGCGAACGTGAATAAAGTTCTGGATTATAAGCCGAACGTGATAATCGATGACGGAGCAGATGTAGTTACGACACTTCATACTCAGAGACAGGATTTGATTCCGAACATATGCGGAGCCTCAGAGGAAACGACATCGGGAGTCAAACGCTTAAAGGCAATGGCGAAT
>JAFPWQ010000152.1 GCA_017394925.1 Synergistaceae bacterium | reverse complement strand
GATGATTTTGACGCGGCACATGCTCTTCACCAGAAAATGAACTGTATTTGCTTCGAGAATCACTCAATGGGAATATATTTCATTCAGGACCCCGACGGCTACTGGCTGGAAGTTATACCTGCAAAACGTTAAACAGGAAAATAAAACATGAAAGCATGAGGGCAGGCCGGAAGTTTTATGACCTGCCTTTAATATTATCTCATTATGCTTAACACTGACTGAGGCACCTGATTAGCCTGCGACATTACAGCCACGTCCGCCTGATTCAGTGTCGTTATCTTCACATATTCCATCATCGTTTTGGCCATGTCCGCATCACGTATAGTGCTTTCACTCTTCATTATTTTTTCGCGTGCAACCATGAGAGTCTGCATTGTCTGTTCAAGTGCTGACTGCTGAGCCGCATTTCTCGCTCTCTGAGTCAGAACTTTATCCAGCGCATTATCTATTATCGTGATTGAACGTGAAGCCGTCTCTACTGTGCCTAAGTCTATTCTGTCAACGCCGAGTGTCTTCGCTGATACGTCACCCAGCTTTAACACTACATCTTCACCCTCGTTTGCGCCCGTCTGAATCTTCGTTGCATTATCCGATAAATGCAGAACTGATGAACGCGGTCCGATTGATAAAAGCCTGTATTCTTTGTTCTTGTCATCCCATTCTGCAATTACTCCTGCCATTGAATCAAATTCAACGTCAATACTTTCAGTAATTGCTCCCTGTATCACATTGCCCGTAACTTTTGCGTCCCTGAGAATATATTCGCCCGAATGAGCATCACTCACTGATACTTTATATTCGCTCTCTTTTGATTCCTGAATCGTATTTAATCCAAGCGCATTGAGAATCTCTTCACTGCCCGAAAAATGAATCTCGCCTTCTTCACCGGGTATTATTGAACGTATTATCATAGTGCCTTCAACTGATTCACTGTTCTTTGTAGATGCGTATACGTATTCAGCAAAGTGTGTATAATCATTCGTATATTTCGCCTGCCCGAGATCACCGGCTATTGCATCGTTGATTTTCTTCGTGAGTTCTTCAATCGTATCTCCGGCATATAGTGTTATCGTTGATGAGTTTGCACCCTGCGTTATCGTAATATCCTGAGGCGTATCCAGAACAAATGAACCTGAATCAGAAATGAATTTTGATATGTATGATAACTCTGTATCTTTAGCAGGAGGAAATTCTGAAATTTCGCCGCCGTTTTCAATGCCTATTGTATCAGTCGCAATCTTTGAGGCAAAACTTGTTGTGAGGTCTCCGCTCCAGTCCTGATTGATATTGAACATTAAGCCGCCGGTATTATATACAGCACTGTAGAATTCAGAGCTTGAATCAACACGCGGACATATCGCCGAAAATTGTATGTCGTCTTCGATTCCGTTTCCCCCGTTGAGTGATGATAAAAGACTTTCTTCTGTGCCTCCGCTTTTATTGTGATCTACATCTGTTATCACTACCATGTAACGCTTCTGGCTCGCCGAAGTATTTTTGCTGAAACTTGATGAGTATATGCCTACTGCCGCAGTTACTGCCTCGTAGTTATTCATGTCTCCGTTGTAGGGTGCTACAGGTTCGAGAACATCATGAATATCTTCAAGGTCTCCTGACCATAAAGTCCCGTTTAAAAAAGTCTGAGCGTCTGCTCCTGAACTCGCATTATATGTGCAGACTCCTATCTGGATATTTTCAACGCCCTGTGATTTTATGTTCCCTATGAATGAGTCAATATTATCTCTCACTCTTTGAATGTCATCGCCCATTGAGCCGGATATGTCTATCAGGAAAAGAACTTTTGTTGAGTCAGATGTTTCTGTTGTGCCGTCATCTTCGTTCTCTATCTGGGGAATCTGCGAATACTCAAGTATATTTGACTTCTGAACCTGCGCTTTTCCCGGACTCGCTGAAATCTCGAACTTGTAATTGCCCTCGATGCTTCTTTGCTGTCTGTATTCATCTCTGTCTGAAAGTTCACCGTTCACTCTTGCCCTGAGTTTTTCATCATCGCTTGACCATAATATGCTCGCTTCACCGTTCAGTAATCTCTTCTTGTTGAATTTCGTTGTGTCCGTTACGCGTTTAATTTCTTTTTTGAGCTGGTCAACTTCGGTCTGAATCATGCTTCTGTCCTGCTGAGTGAGAACATCATTTGCGGCCTGAACGCTTAACTCTCGCATTCTCTGAAGCATTGACGTTACAGCCTCAAGTCCTCCTTCTGCTGTCTGAAGCATTGATATTCCGTCCTGCGTATTTTGAATCGCCTGGTCAACTCCCCGCAACTGTGCGCGTAATCTCTCACTCACAGCAAGACCGGCTGCATCATCTGACGCTGAATTTATCCGCAGGCCCGTCGTGAGAGACCTCATCACCTTCTGCATTGATGCTCCGTTTCTCCTCAACGAACTGAACGCAGATAACGATGACAGGTTATGATTGATTATCATGTTCTATCCTCCCTGATTCTAGCTGAATGTAGACGTGTATATTATTTTTCGGCTGTTTATCAGGTCATTTTCACACTCTCACAGAATAACGCCCGGAATTTTCACTCACAAGTCCTTCTGACATAAGCGAGATTAACGCAGATTGTACGGTCAATAAATCAAGTTTTGATTCATCAGCGAGAGTATCCGGGGTGATTTCATTATGAGTCTGAATGAGTGAGTAAATTAATTTTTCATCATCATCAAGTTCTGTTTCATTATTCACGTTATCTTTTGCATTGTCAGCTTCATGGCCGCCGGTTAAATCATCAAAGCCGAAATTCAGCTGTTTGGGTTCAAACGCAAAATCATTCATGAACTCGTCGATGTCAAATAAAATTTTTGCTCCCTGAGATATTAATTTATTGCTGCCTCTGCATGTATCATCATTGATTCGTCCCGGCACAGCGTAAACATCACGCCTGAGTTTAAATCCATATGCAGCCGTTCTGAGAGCTCCGCCGTCTTCTGGTGATTCGACTATGATTATACGCGAGGACATAGCCGCAATGATTCTGTTGCGTTCAGAAAAGTGCCACGCCTCACCGCTAGTGTTAAAAGGATATTCGGATATAAGCGCGCCTCTGTATAAAATCCTGTTAAATAAATCTCTGTGTTCTGCAGGATATATTTTATCTATGCCCGTTCCGAATACTGCAACTGTTACTCCATCCTCTGCAAGTGTTCCCCGATGACCTTCTGCATCAATGCCTCTTGCACCTCCGCTTATTGTGATTATATTTTTCTTCGCGAGTTCTCTCCCGATTCGATTGGCTGTAACTCTTGCATAATCTCCGGGCTTGCGTGTTCCTACAACAGCGACAGAAGGCTTCATGAGATTCACATTGCCTCTGACGTATAAGCCTATGGGAGGATTGCTTAAGTCTTTTAGCTTCGCGGGATAATCTAAATCTCTTGCGTGAATGAATCTTGCATTTAGTTTTTCTGTGCGTTCAAGTTCACGTTCAGGCCATGCGTCTTTTATCATGAATGCTTCGATTCGCTGACGCTGTGAGTCATTCAGTCCGAGTTCATACAGAATCGATTCATGAGTGAAAAGTTCATCAGGCGAATATGAATCGCAAAGTAAATTAAAGAACGCAAGCGGAATTTTTGCGGCATTGAATATCAGAGCAGCTTTTGTTATTGCATTCATTATTCGAGTCTCCGAAAAAAATTTTTGTCTGGTGATATTATAAGCATAAAATTCAAAGGAGGATAAGACTTTGCAGACATTCTACATCACGACACCGATATACTACGTGAATGACATTCCGCATATAGGCCATGCATACACGACAATAGCATGTGATGCGATTTCGAGATACAAGCGCATGAAGGGCTATGATGTTCATTTTCTGACGGGAACGGATGAACACGGCCAAAAGATTCAGGCAGCCGCAGAAAAGAAAAATATAACGCCTCAGGAATTAGTTGACGAGATTCACAAGAACTTCAAAGAGTTATGGCGAGTTCTTAACATCAGCAATGATGATTTTATCCGCACGACCCAAGACAGGCATATACGCACAGTGCAGGCCATGTTCGCGAAATTGATTCAGCAGGGGGATATATACAAGGGAACGTATTCGGGGTATTACTGCGTTCCGTGCGAGACATACGTACCTGAGAATGCAATGGGCGAAAATAAAACGTGTCCTGACTGCGGAAGACCATTAACGATAATGGAAGAAGAGAGTTATTTTTTCAGAGCGTCAAAATATGTTCCTGAACTCCTAAAATTTTACGAGAAACATGTGAAGGCCGTAATGCCAAAAGTACGTTACAACGAGATCATGAGTTTTCTGAAGAGCGGAGTACGTGATCAGTCAGTCTCGCGTACAAGTCTTAAATGGGGAATACCTGTTCCCGGAGATGAAAAGCATGTTATATACGTCTGGTTCGATGCGTTAATCAATTACGCGTCTGCAATAGGCTATCTCGATGACCCCGAAAGATTTAAACACTGGTGGCCTAATGTCCGTCATATGGTCGGAAAAGATATAATTCGTTTTCATTGTGTGATCTGGCCGTTAATGCTAATTGCGCTTGGTCTTGCACTTCCTGTTGAAGTAATTGCACATGGCTGGTGGACATACAACGGTGAGAAGATGAGCAAATCAAAAGGCAACGTAGTAGACCCGTTCGCAATGGTCAAAGAGTACGGCTTAGACCCCTTCAGGTATTTTTTGCTTCGTGAAGTTCCGTTTGGGAATGACGGCGATTTTTCCGAGCGTGCATTAGTCGGACGAATCAATAGTGATTTGGCAAACGATTTAGGCAACCTGTTGAACCGTACACTTCAGATGATAAAGAGCTATCGTGAAGGTGTTGTGCCTTCATGTGATAATGCAAATTCTGATTTGAGCCGCCTTGCACCCGAAATATTATCGCGCGTTGATGAATGCATGAACAATTACGCCTTCGATGACGCATTAAAATCAATCTGGGAGTTCATAAGCCGCTCGAACAAATTCATTGATGAGACTATGCCGTGGAAGCTCGCAAAAG
>JAFPWQ010000151.1 GCA_017394925.1 Synergistaceae bacterium | reverse complement strand
GTGTTTATCATGAAATGCCTCAATGCCCCGTGCTATTATGCCTTCATGATAACTACTTCCTGCGTGAATCTAATCTTTCATATTCATCATGACAAATCGAATCATAATTCATTAATTCATCATGAAACGCTTCAATCCATAAATGCATTTTATCTTCAACGCCCGCAGAAATAGCCACGCCTTTTGACATCTGCCATATGTCTTCACATGCGCGAATCACTTTTTCATCATCGCCTGCTTTCCTGAAGCCCATGAAGCTGCTTGCGTAGTCTGAACTCTTGCATGTCGAAAGATAACGCCTGCATACGTTCCTGTATTCGTAATAGAGCATGGCCGAATGTGATTCATCATTCATGCATAACTCGGTGATAATTGCGTTCACTTCTCTGTCTCTGAATCTCCTGAAGAGCCTGCCCCTGTTGTAGAGCTGGTGCAGACAGATACAACGCCACAGCCACCAGTCAACATTTTTGCGGCCTTTGTTCTCATGGTCAGAATAGCGGTTAATATAGAGAGCGTGAAGATAATTCGTGTTTTCGTCCTCATGAAGTGAATCGAGAATCTCAAGACGCTTCTTTGGGTCTATTTCATCATAATATGCGTGAAGATATTCTTGTAGTTCGTACATTGAATTCAAAAAGACTCCTGCCCGGATAAAATAAAAAGTGAGCAGGAGAATAATTTTTCTGTTAAGATGCCTGACGCTTTTTCGAGAAGCAGTCTACACCAACCGCCACCGCAAGCACTAAGCCCTGTACAACCATCTGTGTGTACTCGCTTACGTTCATCATGATCATTCCGCTCTTCAGTGAGCCGATGATTAACACGCCCGCAATTACACCCGACATTCTGCCTATTCCGCCCGCAACTGACACTCCGCCTAACACGACACACGTAATGACTTCAAACTCAAAGCCTATTGCCGCCGTACTCTGTGCTGATCCTGAACGTGAAAGCAGAACTATACCCGCAAGTCCTGCAAAGAATCCTGAAAGCGCATAGATTAAATACTTCATTCTGTTTACGCGAATTCCAGAAAGCTCTGATGCTTCTTCATTTCCGCCGATCGCATAAAAATATCTTCCGAAGTATGACTTGTTGAGTATGAAACTTCCCACAGCAAAGCATAACACCATGATAATCGCGCATATCGGAATTAAG
The DNA here is from genome assembly GCA_017394925.1 of Synergistaceae bacterium. Taxonomy (GTDB): domain Bacteria; phylum Synergistota; class Synergistia; order Synergistales; family Aminobacteriaceae; genus JAFUXM01. The sequence continues at coordinate 7,968 of JAFPWQ010000151.1, read as the reverse complement.
CCAATATCACCCATTGCCTTGAAGATTTCCCAGCGGTTTAATGTCCAGCGCGCAAAGAATCCTAATGTCGGATTACCATTGAGGCCCGCTTCAGGTGCATATCTCAGTAAGTCAGGTATCGGAAGTCCGCCCGAAAGCAAATACGCACAGCCCCTAAAGATAGTCTGTGATGCAAACGTCGCTATGATTGCAGGTATTCCGATTGACGCAACCATCCAGCCGTTGAGAATGCCGATTAAGATTGCCATCGCTATTGATATTATTATCGCTAACCACATATTCCAGCCCATATTCATCATCAGGTATGCGCAGACTACATTAACGAGTGCAATGATAGATCCGATTGACAGATCTATTCCCGCGATGAGAATCACGAACGTCATTCCGATTGACGCTATGCCGTAATATGAAACCTGACGCGAAATGTTTACGATGTTGGGAAGTGATAAGAATCTCGGATTGAAATATGCAAAGATTGCTATCTCAATGATGAACACAAGCCATATTGCATTTTGTTTTAACGCTTTCATGATTTATCAGGAAGCCTCCTTTTTATTTTCCGGGATAACGCCCGAAGCGTATGACATGATTGTATCCGCGTTGAATTCGTCCTTCTGCAATTCTCCCATGATTTTATTCTCAGCAAGAACTATTATTCTGTCAGACATTCCGATTAATTCTTCCATTTCGGAACTTATCATTAGAACTGCTACTCCGTCTTCAACTAAATCATTGATGAGTTTATAGATCTCAAACTTTGCGCCTACGTCAATGCCTCTTGTGGGTTCATCGAAGATAATTAATTTTGACTGTGCAGCAAGCCATTTTGCGAGAATAACTTTCTGCTGATTTCCGCCTGAAAGATTCTTTACGAGCTGATGTATCGACGGGCATTTAATTTGAATATCTTCTTTGTATCCTGCTGCAATTGAGTATTCAAGTTTACTGTTGATAACCGTAGCTTTTGAGATTCTTTCGTAAATAGGCATTGAGATATTATTCTTGATTGAATTCGTCAGCAATGCACCGTGTCTCTTTCTGTCTTCGGGTAACAATGCGATTCCGTGATCTATTGCGGCTCTTGGTGATTTAGGGTTAATCTCTTTGCCCATGAAAATAATTTTGCCTGACTCTTTCGGCTTTGCTCCGAAAATTACTTCTGCAATTTCAGTTCTGCCTGCACCGACAAGACCGCCGAGACCAAGTACTTCCCCCGCGTGAATCTGGAACGAAATATCTTCATCTCCGTTGCCGTAAACATGCTGAAGCTCAAGAACAACTTCGTCATTGCGGATACACGGCTCTCTGGGCGGATACTTCTGTGTCATTTCACGTCCGACCATTAATTTAATCAAGTCATCAACCTGATGCGGAATCGTTGCCGGGTCCTTATCCGTGATTAACGTATCAACATATTCGCCGTCTCTGATGACTTCGATTCTGTCGCTTAACCTGAAAATTTCTTCAAGCCTGTGCGAAATGTAAATTATCGATACGCCGCGTGATTTGAGAAGCTCAACAACTTTGAACATGCTTTCAACTTCATTAGTAGTCAATGGTGCGCTTGGCTCGTCCATAATGAGAACTTGTGCGTTCTGCTGAATTGCCTTTGCGATCTCGACCATCTGCTGATAACCAACGCTGAGATTTTTCACCAGTGTACGCGGATTAATCTTTATGTTGAGCTGTTCAAATGCTTTTGCCGCTTCTGCTTCCATTGCTTTACGGTCAATCACGATGCCGTTCTTCTTTAATATAGGCCTGCCGAGAAACATATTCTCTGCCGCTGAAAGTTCGCCTACGTTATTGAACTCCTGATAGATTATCGCTATGCCGTTTTCTGATGCTAACTGCGGAGTCATTCTCGTAAACTCTTTGACTTCGCCGTCTTTTTCTTTCTTGATTCTAATTTTGCCGCTTGTGGGGATAACTGCACCGGAGCAGCACTTTATGAGTGTGGATTTTCCTGCGCCGTTCTCACCGATAAGACCGAGTATTTCGCCGCGTCTTAACTGCAATGTAACGTCCTTTAATGCAACAACACCGGGATATTCTTTCCGTATGTGTTCAAGTTCAAGTACATAATCTTCTGCCATTTTGCCCTCCTGAACTTTTTTCTGAAATAACAGACCCCCGCATTTAAACGGGAGCCCGAAAAATTTTTCCTGGTTTCCAGTTATGATTTATTTATTTCATTCCTGCGCTGATTGCCGCAACTGTTTCCGGCGTTATTGGTGCTACACCTCTGAACACGTTCTTTGCTTCAAGTTTATTATCAAGAATTAACGCAAACATTGATGCACATGCTCTTGCTGTGTCCTCGTCTGAACCTTCAAAGCCGATTATGCCTTTTGCAGGGTATGTAGGATCTGCAAGCTGTCCGAGCTGCTGTTTCGTTACGTCTGTCGTGAATACTCCCATGTCCTCAGGAATATTTCCGCCCGTCGCAATCTGTAATGCCTCGTCTGCTCCTATCATCGGACCTGCACCGATTCCAGTTACAACTCTGCAGTCAGGATGAGCCTGAAGAATAATCTCCATTGCATTCTGTGCGATATTAGGCTCAAGTGCGGCCTGTGATGCTACGATCTCATATTTTCCGTCAGCTTTGTTCTTGAGTCCGATTTTGATTCCGTTCTCACGCTCAAGCAGAATCACTGTCTGAGGATAACCGATAACTGCAACCTGTGCTTTTTTCTCCGTGCTGTAATGCTTATTGATGAAATCTCCGGCTAATTCTCCGATTGCGATTCCAAGATTCGTATTGTTGAGTATCCAGTTGCCGTCAGTATTTGTCATCGGGTCATCCCAGCACATAACTTTGATTCCGAAATTCCGCGCCTCTGCACATGCATCTTCAACGGCGTTTGCATCTGACGGGTGAACCATGATTAAATCACATCCGGATGATACAAAATTCTCAATCTGTCCGATCTGCGTGGCTGAACTGTCATTACATGCTACGATCGTGAACTCTGCACCTGCTGCCTCAAGAATTTCACGAAGAGCCGTCATAACGCCTGCCCAGTATGCATTCTGAAGAGACTGAATCGTGATTCCGATTTTCTTTCCCTTGAGGACTTCCATATTTGCCTTTGCGTAAAATTCGGGGCTTGCCTGGACACCTTCAGTTCCGCCTGTATCTGCGGCCATTGCTGCAACGGGAAGTGCAAGAAGAGTAACAAGAACGAATAATGCTACGAATTTTTTCATGATGCTTTCTCCTTTGTGTAATATATATTTCATGCCCATTTTTATATGGACAGTGAAGCCTGAATCAGAAACACGTAAAAGCTCCGTCAAGAATGAAATCCGAACCAGTCGTGAATGTTGATGTATCACCGGCAAGATATACGCAGATTGATTCGAGTTCTTCAGGTTTGCCGAGTCTGCCGCATGGTGAAAGCTCATTCCATTTTGCGATTAACGGCTTCAGGAATTCAGAGCTCAGCGTTAAATCCGTTCCGATGTAGCCGGGACTGATTGAATTTACACGTACACCCTTCTTTGCCCATTCGACAGCTAATGATTTCGTCAGCTGAATCACTCCTGCTTTGCTTGCGTTATATGCACACTGCGGTTGTGGGACATTAACGATATGTGCGCTCATTGATGCCGTGTTGATGATTGAGCCGCCCCCGTGAGCAAGCATGTACTTTCCTGCAATCGTGTCAGTCAGGAATACGCTGTTGAGATTCACGTTGATGACCTTCAGCCATTGTGCATAAGTCATTTCGTCTGCAGGTGCGTTGATGCAGATTCCAGCGTTGGCATGACAGAAATTTAATCCGCCGAGCTTCGCAACAACTTCATCAACCATTGCTTTAACATCGTCTTCATTCGTAACATCGCACTTTACCGCGATAACTTTTCTGCCGGTCTTCTCTGCAATTTCTTTTGCTGTCTTTTCGGCCTCTGCTATGTCGAGGTCAACGATAGCAACATCCGCTCCTGCCTCAGCAAATGCAGTTGCCGTACACTTGCCGATTCCACGTGCGCCGCCGGTAACGAAGCCCTTCTTACCGTCAAGACGCATCTTCTCAATGATACCCATGATAATTTTTACCTCCTTCAAATATTAAAATATGCCGCCGATGATGTAATTAGTTTTTACGGCATAGTTATAATCATCTGCAAGTTCAGCTACACAGTCTTTTACGAGTGCTTCTGCCTTCATGCTTAATTTGCCGTCTCGCACTTTTCTGTATTGCACCGGCATATATTGTCTCAACATTCCTGCGGGTATTTCGATGCTGTTGATGTTCGCGAATAACTTTGTGATTGCTGATTTGATTTCGGGAAGACTGAAGTAATATCTGCACCTGTCCGAGTAGCTGTACTTTCTCGCAATGCGTTTATCTTCGTCCGAACCATGATAATGTTTTTTCCAGTTCGATGGATTCTCAAGCATGATACGTTCAAGCGTCTCAATGAAATTTGCGCGCTTACTTTCAGGAATCAATTCACGTTCAATCATGCTAAGTGCGAATAACCCCTCACGCAATGAAAACGTCAATGCAGGCCCCACTTTGAGAATTGCGATTCCGTCCTCAACCATTTCACGCAATTTTTTCGGCGGCTGATAGTCCGTTGAATGTCCTTCAAACATTATATTGGGATATTTCTTTAAGACTGCGCATAATTCACTTGCGGCGTTACAGTCGTACTGGTGAATGTCCTTATCGCCGAATTCAACGCCGGGCTGAACTACTACTGCAATCACATCTTCCCATCTGGAACTCATTCCGTGCTCTTCAAATTTGCGTCTGTACATGTTAAGCGTGTTCTCAAAGTCAGATACACTTGTTACCTGCAAAGTGTCTTCTTCTTCCTGAGATCCTCCGGGTATAGGCACTTCACTTCCGATTACGTACACAGGACGAATTGAATCCGGCTTAGTCTTCAGCAATTCCTGATATGCCTTCTCGCATTCCTCAAGCAATACCGCGCTTCTCTCAGCAATAACTTCATCGCTCAGTCTCTCGTCCTCTGAATCTCCTTTGAGCTTCATACTCGTATCAAGATGTATCTTCGTGAATCCTGCAAGAACTGCAAGCCTCACTAAATCTTTTGCGTTCTTCATGGCCTCTTCTGCATTGAGATCTGACCAGACAAGCGGCCCGAAATGATCTGCTCCGAGTATTATTCTGTCGTGTTCAAAGTTCACTTTATCGGCAATCGCATAAACATAATCGCGGAAATCTTCAGGGGTCATTCCTGTATAACCCCCGAACTGATTTATCTGATTCGCTGTTCCCTCAATCAGTACATGCTCATCAAAACGTTTGGACTGTTCAAGTATAGCCTCAATGACAAGCTCATTCGCTGTACAATATGAAGGAATACCAAGTTTGAATCCTTCTCTGCGGCGTTCTGTGAGTGATAATAATGAATTCTTCATGTGTTCACCTGTCCATGATTTCATTCTTTATTTTAAGTTGTTTTATATCTGGGAAATATGATAAATATTATACGCAAATCAAAAATTTACGGCAATAATTATTATCTGCAATCATGAACACGAACGATAAAAATTTTTCGTGAGCATTAAAATAATTTATTGATTCAAATTTTTATGAGTGTAATAATTGATTCAAAAATTTTTTCTCAGGAGGTCGTTTATTTTGGCTTATACGGAAACAACAAGTAAAAGCTGGTTCACGAGATTAAGAGAATCATTCGGCGGAATAGTTACGGGCTTTGTGCTTATTGCAGTGGGCACGTGGCTGTTATGGTGGAATGAAGAACGAACATTCAAGACAGCGGGAGCAATCGGTGAGGCAGAACTTGTTACTCAGAAAGTTAATGACATCAGCAAGTTAGACCCGGCACTCGAAGGCAAAGTTATTTATGCATCCGGCCATGCTGACACGAAAGATATTCTCCGTGATGATTTATTCGGCGTGAGCATTAATGCACTCAGACTTGAACGCAATGTTGAATATTACCAGTGGCGTGAACATGAGAAGCGCGAGACCAGAAAAAAGTTAGGCGGCGGAGAAGAAACTGTAACGACATACACATACTCTAGGGAATGGACAGACGAACCAGTTGATTCGAATCATTTCAAAGACTTCGATTACGTAGGCAGAAACACAACGCTGGCTGTGATTAAAGATTTAGACTCGTGGGCTCCTAACGTAACATTCGGGGCCTATACTCTTCCCAGTTTCCTTAAGCACAGTATCGGAGGAGAACAGCCTATGACGATTCAGAGTGTTGATGTGAAATCATTATCCGGAATTGTCCGTGTGAGTAATCTTGAGAGCATCAATGATTTAATCACAGTATCAGGCAGTACGGTTTACATCGGCCGCAATCCATCAAGCCCCAGAATCGGAGATGTCCGCGTTACGTTCGGGTCAACACCTCCTGCAGATGTTTCGATAATCGCACAGGTGATTCGCAACACGTTTGAACAGTACAGAGCCTCAAACGGGTATTCATTCAGCAGGCTCTCAATGGGCATTGTAGGAATGCAGAATATGTTCGAGGGTGCACGAAGCGATAATAATTTTATGGCATGGGTACTTCGTGTTGTCGGAATCGTATGTGTATTTCTTGGTCTTCGAATGGTATTCAGTCCGTTATCCGTGATTGCTGATGTGATTCCGATTCTGGGTACTATAGTTGATGCCGGTGCAGGCTTCGTATGCTTTGTGCTTGCGCTTGCGTGGTCGTTAATCGTGATTGCAGTCGCCTGGTTACGATTCAGACCGTTACTTGCAGGCGGATTAATTGCACTGGCACTTGCGCTTGTATTCATGGCCTATGCGAAGGGCAGAAAAAATAATGCACAAGTTGTATAATTAGCAAAATTTTATCTCAGGAGGTAATCTCAATATGAGACATTCAAAACTTCTTGCAGCACTCAGTGTAATATTCATATTCGCATTTGTCAGCATGGCACTTGCAGGCGCGCAGGATTTCATTCTGGTCAACAACACTGGAGCAGATATATACGTTGTGAATATCAGTCCTTCAGGGGTCAATGACTGGGAAGAAGATATTCTTGGCCGTGATGTACTTGAGAACGGCGAGAGTGTAACAGTAACATTCGGACTTGGCAATACGGCACTGTGGGATATTCAGGCAGTATTTCAGGACGGATCATCAATCTCATGGTACGAGATTAATCTTCTTGAGGTCTCAAAGGTTACACTTCTTGGGGACGGAACAGCAACGCTCCAGTAAAATCAACGCCGAGAATTTTCTTCCGCTGGTATTAAAAGTGCCGGCGGAATTTTTATCTCGTTAATCTCATCAGGCAAATCCTCACAGCATACCCCGATAACATAATCATCAATGAAGAAATTTTTTCCAGGAATATTTTCACAGTTCACGTTTTTAATCACATTCATTAAATCAATGCCCGTACATTTTGCGTAACTCTCTTTCAATGTCCACATGCACATAAATTTTTTCGCAAACTCTTCTTCGTTCAGGCTATCAAGAATCAATTTCTCTTCATGCGTGAAAAAATGCTCTGCGATTTCATGATCTGCCCGGCTTAATCTCTCAACATCAACACCGTTAGCATGATTTCCGATTGAGAGTGCTGCATAAATTCCGCTGTGAGAAATGCTGAATTCAAGATTATATTCGGGTGAAATATACGGCTTTCCGTTTGAAGTTCTCATTATGCGAATAGATTCTATGTTCTGATGCGTCTTAATTGCGATGACATGACGCGCAAGAATTTCTGCCCAAACTGTTCTGTTCTGGTCTGATTTATGCTTATAGCGAAGTATTTTGTCTTTGCGTTCGGGTGTGAAGAGATGAAGATAATCATTGACGGGATTATTCAGTCTGTCTTTGAGATTCAATATATATAGTTCTGTCATGCAATTATTGTATCTCATATGCGCGCATAAAAATTCCCCTCGCATGAATCACGAAGGGAACTGTGTTTTTTCACAATTACACTCGAAGACTATTTTCATCAAGAAAATATTCGTAACGGCTTCT
>JAFPWQ010000150.1 GCA_017394925.1 Synergistaceae bacterium | reverse complement strand
TACGTGAAGTTGCATCAAAGGGATGTGCAATCATGCGCGATGAATTACTGAAGGAATTTGTATCATGACAGAATATGACCCTCTGCTCACGATGTCGGCTCTCAACATGGCAATAGTATCCCTGCATAGAATCACTTCAACGAGGGACAGATTGATTCTTGACCGTGAATATAAGAACATAATCAACAATATTCGCATGGGAGAGATTAACGCTGATTCTGAGCTGACTAGTTTATATCAGGAGATAGTGAGAGTGATTCACAGGGGCAGACTGAGAGATAATGAACGCAAGCAAATTGAAGATAATTTTTCCATGCAGAAACAGAAAGGCATAAAGGAAATAATTTCCGGCAATGTTTTTCCAAATTTAAGCACCAGCCCGTTAGAATGGCTTGTAAAACTTGCTGTGTCATGCGTATCCGAATATTTCAGCTCAAAGGTGAGAAGTGAAATCAATTATGCAGATGAAACTTTACGACTGAATTCAGAAGAACTTGATGAATATGATGAACTGCAAAGAAAACTTTTAGATTCATCATGGAAGTTGCTTCGTCAGTATAAGCTCCCTGATTCTTACAGGCTGACACAAAACGCACTGGATAAATTTTATTCAGCTGTTCAGGAGAGTGATCCGTCAAAGCGTCTGAGAATGCTGCGTTACATTGAGGGAGATTTTGCGATGTATTCGCCGTACTGGTTCTATCGGATGAAATCGGCTCAGGAATCACATGACAATGAAGAGGGCATGAAATCATTCGGGAGATTCAATGAGGTATGGCGTGCTGTTCTGAGGAAAGACCCGTATAAGGTTGAGGCGTTGAAGTACAAGATTGATGTGATTCTACAGACGGGATTAAACAGTGAGAATGTCAGAAAGATTCACGAGTGCCTTACGGAGATTCGCGAGAATGCAGAGCTTGAAGACTGGCCGAATAATATCTACATGGGCATGATGTATTTTGCTCTTGGCCGGAGAATGGCTGCTGACTGCTTAATGTGCAATATAGATTTTGGCTATGAGACCGAAATCAGCAGGAATGTTCTTTCATATTGTTCCGAAAAAAATAATCTGCCGCAAAAAACGGAAGCACTGCCTAAATCAGAAGAAATAAAACCCGTGAATGCAGAACCAGAAGTGCAAAAAGTGATAGTGCCTGAACACGAGAATACACCAGTAAAGCCATTACCGGCAGTAACGCATACAGATGATGATAGTGATGATGAGATAAAAACTCAGATGGAAAATTACTATTATGATAAGGTTGAGCCGGTCATGAATACATGTGTGTGGCTTGGGGGCATTGGCTCGATAATATTGCTGTTAATTCTCATTGCTTTCGGGATGAACGTGATGCTTGCTGTCGTAATAATTTCTATCTACGTGTTTTCTGCCTATACAGTGAATGTTCAGAGAAAAGAATTCTACATAAGCGGAGTACCTGATGCCATGTACGAAATTGGGAAAAGTTATATCCGCAAAAATGATGTTTCGGAAGGTGTATGGTGGTTCAGGTATGCAGCATTACGGGGTAACATTGAGGCACAAAGACAACTGAGCGAAATTTACAGACCGCACAACGGCACGGAAGCATACATGTGGGCATATCTCGTGTATCTCGCGTATCTTTGCGATGGAGTAGCAATCAAGCCCAGTCCTAAAGAATACGGTTTGAATGTTTCTGAAGCAGCAGCAGCAGAGGCCGAAGCACAGAAGATATACGATAACATAGTGCAAAGGAGGCAGAAAGCATGACAGCAATTAACGCATCAACGACAACAAAAACTTTGAGCCAGCTCGTAACAGAAGTTAATGACAGCTGTGATCAGATTATCATTGTGAATGATGACGGAAAAAATGCTGTGCTTGTTTCAGAAGAAGAATGGAATTCACTTCAGGAAACATTATATCTGTATTCGATTCCCGGTATGGTTGAAAGTATCATAGCGGCAGGTAAAGAGCCGTTATCGGAGTGCAAGCCTTATGATTCTAATGAAGAATGGTAAAAAAGCATAAAGAATAAAGGAGGCATAAATCAAAATGGCATTCAAGAAATGGGCAAACGTACCAGAAGTAATGCAGGAAGTCGAAAAGTTATCGGCACTCGCAGAACAATATAACGCACTTTTAGCGACAAAGAAAACTGAAGACAAAATCGCCGCACAAAAAATCTGGCAGAGCATGGCCAGTTCATACTGGGATATTCTCTTCGCAATTATTGACGCTAGCACGAAAAGCAATCCGGCAGTATTAGCTTTCGATTCAGAAGAGAGATTATTTATTGATTTAGGCTATATACCCGGCATTCTGAACATGAGCAAAAATTTTGACTCTAAGAAATTTCTCACGTCAAAATGCACAGGCGGAATAATGCCCGTAATGACGTTCTCAGATTACATTGCTGAATCCTGGAGCAGCATCACAGGCAATAACGTACCAGTACCCTCAATCGGAATGTCTCTCGATGAACGAATTGCATACCTGCAGGATGAACTTGTGAAGGCACAGAAGAAACGCAATGATTTTCTTGTCGCAATTGCAAAGATGTATGAACCCGGCACAAATTCAGGTCAGCTTGCATCAAGCATGAATAATTTTCTGATTTCGGCCATGAAGGTTAATATGCGCGTACCCGAATACAGAGAAGGAAGCGAATCATTCCGTCAGAATCTCTCGAAGGAACGAAAAGCATATAATGATTCAGAAAATGCCGTTATCATGATGATAAACTCAGCAGGAAAAAAAGCAGAGAATCCATTATCACCAATGCAGGCCGAAAAATTTATGCAGTTTCACGAAATGACAAAAGTTATCGCGAAGGAAATATTATATTCGCAGATTGATGCAGTGAAGATTGCAAGACGCGCAAAAAAAATTACGGACTCATGTGCTGAAATGTCCCCTCAGATGAGACGCGGCGAGTTAAAGAATATGCTCGTCAAGAAACGCGATTATCTGACCGTACCCGCAAAGAACGCAAGAGCAGATACTTCACTTATCTGTCAGCCCGAATCTAAT
>JAFPWQ010000149.1 GCA_017394925.1 Synergistaceae bacterium | reverse complement strand
AATCTCTCAGACGCATCGCCTTCAAACGTACATGCGAATCTCGTTCCCATTTGAACACCTGACGCGCCTAACGCAAACACGCGCTCTAAATCATTTCTGTCCCATATACCTCCGGCGGCAATCACGGGAATATCGCTCTTCATTTCGTCATGAACATAACGTACGACATCGGGCAAAGCATTTTCGAGTCTCAGTGCAGGATCATAAACCTGCTCAATCGTCATTGCACCTAAATGACCTCCTGCTGTCGCAGGCTCTTCCACAACAAATGCATCGGGTACACGGTGATATTTTTTCTCCCAGTGCCTTGTGATTAAACTTGCGGCCTTCGCTGAACTCACAATCGGAACAAGAGCTACATCAGGAAAATCTTTCGTGTAATCAGGAAGCCTTAACGGAAGTCCTGCTCCTGATATTATGATATTCGCTCCTCCTTCGGCTGATGAGCGTACCTGCCTGTCATAGTCAGTCAAAGCTACCATACAGTTCACAGCGATTATTCCTTGAGAGCCTGAGATGCTTTTTGCTTTTGCGATTGCCTCTTTAATCACAATTTCGTTTACGTCAAAGTAATTATGCTTCTCAATCTGGAATAAAGGCGAATCATGTGCAAGTCCGACGCTCGCAATCGTACCTATTCCTCCATGCTTTGCAACATTACCGGCTAAGTTCGGCCCGGATATATCTACTCCCATTCCGCCCTGTATTAACGGGTAATGCGGTTTGTATTTCCCAATCTGTAAAACAGGCGTGGGCTTATTCATAATTACAAATACTCTCCTTCATAAATTAATTTTATGAGTATATCATGACATGCATAAAAAAATTCCCCCTGACAAAATTAATTGCAGTTCGAACTTTTTCAACTGTCTTGTAATGAACCTCCAGCGCAAGACCTGAATTATCTTTCACTTCCTGTACTAGTCCGTTCATCGCACCATTCACTAAAAATTCCCGTGAGACTTCCTGTAACTTTTTGCTCGCCGTCGTCTGAGTCGCACAGATTATCACTGAATAATTCCTGTGCTTTTGCGGGTATGTCAAGGCATGAAGCAAATTCGCTCGTATTGCTATTTGCGTCTTCGCACTCTCTCGAAATGCCTCTATCGCAAAATTTCCCGTCCCTGTCAGTAAGATTTTGCTCCAGTCTTCATGAAATGAGGCCGGCTTTACATCATCACTTGACGGGATAAATTCTTCTCGAAATCCTATTAACGAATTCAACGCTCGTTCTTCGGAGACTAACTGCTGTTTAATCTCGGCTTTCTCCGTTTCTATATCTACTTTAGCCGTCTTCATTCTGTTTTCGCCCTATACACTCACTCGATATGCCTTCTTAGGTGTAGGCGCTCTATATTCAACATCTTCATCATCGTTCATATACTCGTACTCGTTCGGAGTATGTCTTGATGAACTGCCTTCACTCTGAGAATTCACTGAACGTATATTTCTTGAACTCAGCGGCGGCAAATTCCTATAAACATCATACGTCGGCTCTTCTCGGTTTAAATATCTTAATTCCGGATAACGACTTGAGATATAATCACTCAGGTCAGCACCGTTCCTTATTCCTGCCCTTAACATCTCGCGGTTATTCCCTGATGAGGCCTCACGCATTAACCAGTTCCAGTTAGACCTGTTCAGATAATATAACTTATTGCCAAGACGAATTTGCGGTACTAATCCATTGTCATCTACCCATGCAGCTCCAGATTCTTCATCTGAAAGGTCGTCGCTTAATGTTCCGTTTTCATTAGGATAAATCTCTTCATCGTTATCTGTTTCGTCTAGTTCGATTACTATTCGGGACGGTGTGCTTCTGCTGCCTATGTCTTCAGAGTATAATTCATCATTTTCGTATTCATCTTCGTATACTCCGTAATTGGAGCTATTCCTGTCTCGATAAATATCATCATCATCATATTCATCATCATAATGAGAATTACCTTCGGGATAAATATCATCATCTTCGTCGTTATAATACAGCTGATTATATGAGCTTACATCTTCACCCTCATAATACGCTCGAGGGTTACGTCCAAATTCATACGGGTTTACGCTTCTACCGCGCGTACCTGTGTATCTATTCAGGCTCATCTGTTAGTCCTTCATTCAGTCGCTCAAGCAGTACTGCCCTTATCTGTGAACGCATATCCATATTTCCGCTCACTTCCATGTTCACAGCCTGCATCGGTTTACCTTCTGTGCGATTTAATATTTCCTGCGCCGCCATAAATCTAATCTGTTCTTTCTCGCTGCTTAAGAGTTCTACTAGTTTCAGGGCTGCCTCTGGACTGTTCGCCCGCAATATTTCTCGGACTAACGGGTCGCTCTTAGGCTTGCCTTTAGGATTACCTGATACTCCAGGTTTAAATCTGCCTAATTTCGTTCGACCTTCATATCTCTCATTATCTTCATATGTCTCAATTCTCATCTTTCTTCATGTCTCCTTTGATACTGTATTCAATCACTTTATATCCGTATTTCTTCATCTTGTCCCAGTTGCAAACGTAAAATTCTGCCTGTCCAATTTTGTCCGCTTTCGTCTTTAACTCATACGCATGGCCTTCATGTATAAAATTCATCAAATCTGTGGTCTTTGTTAATCCTAATCCTGATACATCTTCACATGCTCAGGCTCTTTCACTTTCAGATACGCTCTTAATTCTTCGGGATATGCACCTATGAATACATATGCGCTCCCTGTTGACTTCACATGTCCTAATGCATTCGGTAACCATGAATGTGCAAATTCGTCTATATCTTCTACATCCGTGCTATATGGCGGGTCGGTCAGCAATAAGTCATACGGCTCATCTGGGATATATCCTATTCCGTTACCGATTCTCAGTATCGCTTCATGACCTCCGGCTGACTGATTCGCTATGTCGGCTCTGGCATGTTCGATTTGCTCCGCTTTCTTCTGACTGCGTATCATATTCAGCACAAGTGAACGTGAGACTACATCGTCATTTTCGCGGGCTTCTTTCTTGGCCGCCTCCACTATATCAGGATGTTCCGCCAATTGCTGAAATCTCTGCACCTGTTTAGACGTAAATCCTGCTTCTTTGATTATCTCTGCCTTCGTTTTGCGCTCTTCGGGCTGCGTCATGCACTCAGTCTTGCTTTCTTCGGAAATTATTATCTGCGGTTCTGCTGTTTCTGGTCTTCGCTCTCCTACTGGGATACATAAATCGACATTACTGTTCTTGTGGGGTAATTTACCGCCTGGATTGTTATACGCATTTGCCTTCGGAGAATCGTTATCGATAAGTTCCGATTTCTGTTTGCCAAAAACGACACCGCTGTCCTTTTTGCCTCTCGTGTATTGATTGCCATGATTGCCCCCCGATTCTTTCGGGATATTCTGCATCAACTGCCCAATTCTTACTTCCGCATCAAGAACCGCCTCACTGATTAACTGCGCCTCCTGCAACTTTTGCTCTCGTACCGACTTCGCTAATCCTACCTTATTGATTGCCCGTATCTCCGCTCTCACTGCTACTAACTTTTCACGTCCCACTAACACAAAACGGCTCAAATCTTCTATCGTCGCTGGCAATTCATACTCTGGTCTCACTGCTAATGCATCCATTCGCTTTATCTCCTTTCATGACTTCTCCCTTCCCTGACTGTTTCACGGCACAGAAAAACACGGGGTGAAAGGATTAGCCCCCGTGCCATTCACGCTTGCAATCATGTCCTGTGCTATTCAAATCATGTTATGTGCTATTCACTTGAACAATAAAAATAGACGACCTCATTTCTGGAGTCGTCTATCGTTATTTTTCAACGTCCGAATTTTATCACAAATCCGAACTTTTTGGCTCAATTGTCTGACAATTCAATCCACTGCCCTTTTGTGGGCTTTTTAGCTCAGAGCATGATACTACTGCTTTTAGCCCTTTTTAACCGCTTTCATGGCCTCTCGTTTTTCTGTAGTTTTACTTATCTATCTTGTTGTCCTACAGGTGCGTGTCAAGTCCTGTTACATCAGTGAAGATTTCCTGCAGCATGTCCCAGTACACTTCATCAAGACTGTAAATGTCTTTTTCCTTCGGGGCAATAAAATCTCCGCGTTT
>JAFPWQ010000148.1 GCA_017394925.1 Synergistaceae bacterium | reverse complement strand
TGTCGTAAAACGCTGTTCGGGTTTTCTCTGCATGAATGATTTTTATGAACGCATTGGCAGATTTGAAAATTATCATGACGATATGCGTTATATGTCCATAACCTGCGGAGGGTGCTGCGGAAATCTCTTAACGCCCAAACTCGAAAATCTTGGTATGCGTCTGCGTAAGGCCGGAATGTCGAAAGATGATGTGATAATTCATTTTGCCTCGTGTGTATGTTCGGATAACTCGCACAGACAGCCATGCCCGTTTATGAACCGAATGAAAGCATTATTGAATCGCAAGGGCTTTCATAATATTGTTCTTGGGACTCACATATCTAAAAAGGCACAGGCAAAACGTGATGCAGGGATATATAAACAATGGGAATGAGTGAAAAATTTCTTATTGCAATTTAACGTGAATGTTCTACAATTTGCGCCGTTTTTAATTTCGTTTTTACATTTCTTAAGGAGGAATGTTATTTGTGCAGACGTCCCGGTCTTTTACTTTCGATTTCTGTTCTCTTTATTAGCGCGCTTATCGTTACATTCGGTGTCGTTGATGTCGAATTAGAATCAGGTTCACACTTTGGTCTTGGTCTTCCTGCTCAGGTTCCGTTATTATTCGCAACAGTCTTTGCGGCTCTTGTCGGAGCGTTATATCTCAAACGTTCATGGAGCGATCTTGAGAAGGGCATGGTCGGAGCAATTCAGGTATCAATTCAGGCAATAGTAATTCTTGTTCTCGTAGGCTGTCTCGTAGGTTCATGGATTCAGAGCGGAGTAGTCGCAACGATGATATATTACGGTCTTGAAGTCATGACCCCCAGATATTTTTATCTCGCAAGTTTAATCATCTCAGTTGTCGTTGCAATAGCTACGGGCTGCTGCTGGACGACAAGCTCAACAGTCGGAGTTGCATTAATCGGAATAAGCGCAGGTTTAGGTCTTCCTCTTCCGATTACGGCAGGCTTCGTAATCAGCGGCGCATATTTCGGTGATAAGATTTCGCCTCTTTCAGACACAACCAATCTTGCACCTGCTGTAGCGGGCAGTGAGTTATTCGATCACGTGAAGGCAATGATGTGGTCAACGATTCCTACGCTCATAATTACGGCGATAATTGCGTTCATGATGGGAGACTCGGCGCAGGGTTCGGACGGCGGAAGAATAGCATTGATTCAGAGCATGATGCGTGCAGAGTTCAACATTTCGCTTTGGGCATTCATTCCACCGATGACGATTATCATCATGGCCTTTCTGAAGATTCCTGCGATACCCGGAATCGTTTCAGGGATAGCGGCGAGTCTTGTGATTTCACTTGTGAGAGGCTCAACACCATTCGAGGCAATGAACGTATTATTTTCCGGCTATGTACCTGAACATCTTGGGACATTCGCAGAGGCAGCTACACCGGAGGCCATGACAGCGATAACGGATTCATTCACGAATGCATTCACGGCAGGCTCACCGGCATTGAGTGTTGCACCTGATGTATTCGCGAAGGTCGGAGGACTTCTCACGCAGTTATTCACGAGGGGCGGAATGACTTCAATGCTTGAGACTATATGCTTAATCGTTGTGGCATTATCACTCGGCGGCATAATGGAAGTGTGCGGATTCCTTGATGTTATTCTTGATGCATTGATGCGTCATGTGAAGAGCGTTGCAGGCATGATTGCTTCAGTACTTGCTTCTGCGTTTATGGCGAATGTATTTCTCAGTGAACAGTATCTCTCAATCATAGTACCGGGGCGGATGTTCAAACGGGCATTTGATGAAAGACGCTGGAGCAACGGAAAGAAATTAGCTCCCGTAATGTTATCGCGTTCACTCGAAGATTCCGGAACAATGACGAGCGTATTAGTCCCATGGAACACATGCGGCGTTTACGTCAGTTCTGTACTGGGAGTAGCTACTCTTGATTATTTACCTTACTGCTTCATGAACTGGCTTAATCCTCTGGTTGCTTTTGCAATGACGGCTATAGGACTTGGCATTATCTGGAAGGATGACAAATCAGATGAGCCTGAAGAGATTCTGGTTCCTGAAGTTGCATAATGAAATGATTAACAGAAGCCCCCTTCACGCGAGGGGGGTTTTTGTATGCCTAAAATATGTCAGCTGTATTTGAGTATACCGGCATTCTGAAGTGTTCAGTAAACCCGAAGCTCTTATAGAACTTATAGCCTGCTTCTGTAGCCTGAAGTGTGATTAGCTTATTGTGTCTGCATATCTCACACATCATGGCGCGGGCAATTCCTTTTCGCCTCATTTCAGGTATAACTCCGAAGAAATATACTCCTCCCATAACAGTATTAAGATATGAACCGGCAGCTTTCCCTTCATACATGGCCGCAGTCAGTGATATATTCTTATGGTCATTGATTAATGCTCCGGTGAATTCACAGAAATCATCAGAAGCTTCATCGCCGTAACCGTCGAATGAACGCCACGTTATATTTGCCCACAATGAAACGTCATCAGGAGTTTTAATCTGCCTGAACGTAACAGAAGGATCTGATTCATATTCGCGTCCGGGTTCTAATGTCATTGCAACTAAATCACCGGCATAAATCAAACCCGAATGTCTGAGTGATTCAGCATCATGTACAGGCCACATGAATGCTCTGTTGTCATGTTCACGGAAAAATTCAGCGGCTTTCTTTACGGATTCATAATCACCTTCAGGACTGGGATAATATATCCAGTTCTCAGAGGGCGTATTAGTGAAGACACATATAGATTCATTATTGAACCTGAAACTCTCGCTCACACTCAGTGAGGCAAGACGCGACACAAAAAATTTCATTTCGTCCCATACAAATTGATTCATATTATTCATATCATCACATCCCGTTAAAATATTTCTTAAAATATTTCAGGAAGTCCGCAGTCTAACATCAGGTTTCGCATTTCAGGCAAAACCTCAGAATTAATTTTATCTCTGTAAGCTGCATCATCAGAATCATCAGCTGAATGTGTCTGCATATCAGCAATTGAATCTTTCAGACCTGAAATTTTCTTCATGAGATCATCATTGGGAATGCCAGTCGGATCTGCCTGAAGCTCAAGAATTTTTGCGCGCGTATTCTCACGTTCGGATTTTATATCTAAATCTTCCTGTGTAAGTTCACGCAGTTTATTCTGAAGGTCTCTGCGTTCATCGGTGGTCAGACATGCAGCAGCGTAATCGTCTTCGTTCTTGAAGCCAAGCATTAATAATCTCTTCCCGAAATTAATTTCGTGTCTCTGCAATTCTTCACGCCCTGTTGCCATTTCAGTCTCGAGTGTATGAAGTGCAGTCAGAATCTTATCGAGCTTTGCGGCTTTATCGTTTTTGTCCTCGCGTCTTTCATTTAACTGTGCGCGCAAATTTTCAACGTTATGCTTCATTCTCGCAGCTTCACTGTCAGGATTTCTTGACGCAAATAATATTATTCTCTGCTGACTCACACTGTCCCGTTCTGCCTCTACTGCCTTTAAGCGGCTTGCAAGTTCCTCACGCTTTACCCTAAGTGATTCGCGTGTCTTCTTAAGGTTCGACATTTTAGTTTGAGCAAGTGTAAGTTCATGTTCAAGTTCATCCGAACGTTTTTCACCTTCAAGCCATTCTGACATTCTCTTTTTGAGCGCGTCAATAATTTCTCCGGGATTCTTATCGGGAAGCGTCTTATAACCATAAGGCATTATCTGCGAAATCAATTCGCGTTTAAGACTATTCACAATTTCTTCCTGAGTCTTGCCTTCTGAGTCATATCTTTCTTCTTCTGTCTTCTCATTCTGAAGTCCGAATAGTGCCTCCTGATGAAAACGCGATACTTCTTCTCTGGACTCCCGAATCTTGTCGAGTTCATCACCTGCTGCTCTCATATCACGTTCGGCTGCTTCGGCCACGTCCGCCGCGTTACGTGCAAGCTGTAATCTATCGCGTGTCTTTTGCCTCTCACGGTCAAGCTCTTCAAACGGTGAAATTCCTGCTCCGAGTTTTAATCCCAGCATTGAAACTCTTGATGTGATTTCCGCATTGAGTTCGTTAATCTGCCTTCGCAAATCTGATTCATCACGTCCAATTGATGAAATCTCTTCGTTCAGTTTACCCGTTCTCGTCTGCCTGCTGGTTAATTCATCGCGCAGATCATCAAGTTCTTTCTGGGACTGCAATAACTGATTATGCATCTCTTCAGGGTCAGGAATAACCGCACCAGACACATACGGATGTGTGATCGATCCGCATAACGGGCACGGCACACCGTCCTGCAATAATTCACGAACGGCATCGAGGTCCTGTATTCTGTGAAGCAATGCAACTCTTCGCTCAAGTTTCGACACTTCCGTCTGCAGCTCATGAATCTTTCCGGCCTGTTCTACATCACGGATATTAAGACTGCGTGTTTCCTGCTGAATTCGTAAGCGTATATCCTGAAAATTTTTGAGTTTCTCCTGAAGACTTTTCTCATCCTGAAATTTTTTGTACAGTTCATCAAGTTCTTCGAGTCTCTTTATGCTTTTTTCGCATATGCCGCGCCATTCTCTTATTGTCCGGCCTTTAAGAGTGCTCTCGTAAAATGCACGTGCCCTCGCATAATTTCTTTCAAGAACTTCATATCTGTTATTCACTTCTGAAAATAAAGCAAGTCTGTCATTAAGTATTCCCTGTGCCTGCTGTTTTCTGTCTAATGCTCCCGACAATGACGCTTTCAGTGCAATTCGTTTTTCTTCTGCCTGTTCGTACATCTCAAAGCATCTCTGAATGCCTGCAAGTGTACTTGAAAGTTTTTCATCGATTGTGTGAGTCTGCAAAAATTTTCTTGCTTCCCGAAGTGCAAGCTCAATTTTTTCAAGCGATATTTGTTCAGTCTCTACCCTCTGCGAACATTCTTTGAGTTCCCGTTCTGATTCTTCAAATTCATGACGCGCATTTACAGCTGCTTCTTTGCG
>JAFPWQ010000147.1 GCA_017394925.1 Synergistaceae bacterium | reverse complement strand
TACTTCTCGCGCTCCCGTGTAACATGCCGAGTCATTGCTCAGTATGCTTGAAGGTAATATTACCGCCGCTATTCCTCCTGACGCTAAGAGCTGGGCTATGCGTTCAACGAATAACACCTCAATCTCTGAACTGTTAGCTGTAAGTGAAGATAACAACGTGAAATCATTATTGCTGAGCTTTAAGTGCTGCATGAATGATGCGATTGAATACGGCGGATTGGCTGTTAGAATGTCAAACGTTCCTGGTTTTATCGGCCCGGTGTTTTCGAGTCCGTCCCCGAAAATTATATTGCTGTCTCCTGCTCCGTTCATGAACATTGAGACTTTTGATACCCTCGCTAACCTGTAATCTTTCTCAATGCCATATATACAATCTCTAGTCCATGCGTTGATATTCTTTTCATCTTTTTCGTCTTCGGATTCGTGTCTCTCTTCCTTTGGACGCAGATAATAATTCAGGGCTTCAACCGCTTCCGTCAGAAAGTGTCCCGCACCGCACGCATAATCTATCACTCTCGGCCATGTCTTATAGCGTTTCAATGGAAGTGAATCCCAGATGAATCTAGTTATGGGCATGGGAGTAAAGAATTGTCCTTCGTTCTGTTTGAATCCCTTATCGAGTAACTGCTCAAATAAATCTCCGAGTACCTGATGCTTTGACGTGTGTACGATTCGATACTTCGAGAATAACTGTACGACTTCAACCAGAATTTTACCGTTCTGATAGAATAAGCCCTCATTGTGAACGTCTACGAATGCAAAATCATTGTTCGTGAAGAATTTTAGCCTTCTGAATGCCTTTTTGAGTTCGTTTATTGCTTCATGTCTGCGTTCACCGTTGTAGTTCGAGAATAATTTTTCGGGATAATCTGACGGAATATATGTTATCTCCTCATGCATGAAGTCCCGCATTCCTTCTGTGTATAATCTCTGAAGTCTGTCCTGCAATGCCTCGTAGCTGTCCGTCCTGTGCCTGTACTGGAATTCTACTTCTGCGTCTTCGTTCTTGCGCGTCTCGTCCACAAGTTTGCATATGAACAATGCGATTAATCTGTTGAATGCATTCTCTTTGTCGCTGACGTTGTTATGCCTCAAGATTTCCTCAAAGCTGTTCACGATTCGATTCTTGCCGTCCTCAAGAAATATTTTCAGGTCGCGTTTACGTAACGGCTTTACTCCGATGTCATACGCAGATGAATCTTCTGAAAAAATTACGTCGTCATAAATTTCAAGATTATATGTGTCATGCCAGACCTCATATTTTTTCTTTGCACTCTCTGCATTTTCGTAGAGCATGATACTTTTGCTCATTTTCTCATCTTCACGTGAACGCCTGATGAGATTCGTGTCATCTGAACAATTTATAGCCGGTGATTTGTATTCGGTTGTGCCGTCATCTTTGAGGTCTGAAGAGTAAAGCACTAACCATTTGCATGAACTCTCCTGCTGCCAGTATGAGAATAACTGCGCGCCGTCATTTAACGTGTCCTTCATGGCCTTGTCGAATTCTTTTCCCCATGTCTTACACTCAACGATGAATAACACGCTTTCTGATTCATGTTCATAGACGCATATATCAGCACGTCCGCTCTTGGGTACATGTCCTAAGTGCCATTCCTTTTCGAGTTCTATATCTTCAGGATGATAGCCCTGCTTCATGAGACGATATACACACTCAAAGACAACGAAATTTTCATTTGCATTAAACGAAGTATTACGGTCATGGCCGCGAATCGAATCAGGATAAATTAATCTGCGGCTGTTCATGTCTGCTCCAAGTCCGTTGTGCATATATACTCCATTACTTTCTGTGAAGCCGTTATGAATCAAAAAATTTTCTATATTTAATGATGTTATCATTCTCTCATCTCTCATTCTTTTAATCTGGTAATATAATATTCAATCACAAAAATTTTACTGCACAGGAGAGATTAATTTATGCCCCCTGATATTGAAGAACTTGAACACGAACTTGAAGCCTTCTATGATCCCGAAGAGTTTCACCGTGAAGTTGTCTATCATGATGTGCATTCACCCGAATCATTTTCACGCGATGAAGCAAGAGCCGCAGACAAACGTGCAATTGAAACTTTTGGAATCCCAAGTATATTATTGATGGAGAATGCCGCACTCGCTGTTGTCCGTGAAGTTAAAGAGTATGCAGTCTTCGCGGTTGTATGTTCACCGGGCAGCAACGGAGGAGACGGTCTTGCAGTCGCACGTCATCTTTGCATTCTGGGTAAAGACGTTCGCGTGTATATTCTCGGAGACCCTAAGAAGGGCAGTGATGACTTCAAAACGAATCTAAAAATCATGAGCAAATTAGCACCCGAAGTTCTGAACACAGTAAACGAAGAAAACTTTGAAGAGTTCGAGAGTGCTCTTAAAGGCTGTGAGACATGCATTGATGCTATTTTCGGAACGGGCTTAAACCGTCCTGTTGAAGGCATATATGCGCGTGTCATTGAGGCCATGAATACACTTGCGACTCACATAACGAGCGTTGATATTCCTTCGGGACTCGACTGCGATTCAGGTGAGCCTCTTGGTGTATGCGTTCATGCGACTAAGACCGTAACGTTTCACAGAATGAAGAAGGCATTAGACATTTCCCCTAAGTACGGCGGAGATGTTGCTGTTTCATACATAGGAATTCCGAATTAAAATTTTTCTCAGGAGATGAATCTTTAAGTCATGTACAAAAAGTTATTCGCATTATCACTAATTTTTCTTCTGGCCATGTGCGGCATATCATCAGCTGCATCAACTACGACAGAATACGATCCCTACAATTTATACTTCTGGTATGTGAACTCAGCCGACGAAGCAGTTGTGTATGACGGTTACGGAAACGGTATGTACAACTTCTTCTATCAGCTAAGAGATGTAACCGGCGCAGCACGAAACGACAGAGTAGCCGGTCCTCAATGGTTCGCAACTGTCTACGAGAATTATTACCGTAACATCATGGGCACAACTGACACTACAGACACGACAGTAGCAACGGGCATATACAGGAGGACAATGGGCGGAGAAATTCCAGACGTGAGACTTTACACTGTCGGGGATATTATCGAAGGATTCAATTTCGTATTTGCCGAAGAACCACAGCCATATGAAACTGCATGGAGGCGTTACATCAATAACGGCGTTTATGATATTTACCCTGACCCGTTAGAATCATTCTGTCTGGTCATCACTAACGGACAGGGAGAATTCAACTTGTCATTCGGCAATCCATACGCAAGAGAGTTCCCGTTCTGGTGGAATTACGGCTACACTGATTCAAATACAAATACAAAATGGTGGCAGAGATATAACGACTGGAGAGATAACACGTATAGAGTCATGGAACCTGTCGAATACATTTACTCTGACAGCTATATATATCACCGTACAGGCAACGGAAGATACGAACAAGTTTATGTTTACGCGACATCAGAAGACCTTTCCGGTGATGTCGGCACAGGCACATATCATCATTACATTAATGACTTATCCGGCAATACTGTTTACACTCTCTCAGGCGATTTAGATGACACTGTGCATTACTGGCTTGATTCTGACGGTAACACTGCATACACTGTGAGCAATGACATGATTTATGATGCAAATAATACATTGAAGTATACGATTGAGAACTCATCAAATCAGGACGAGACCGGCGATTTATACATCTGCGAAGTGAGAGAAATATATGAACAGATTGCATTCTCAGATTTTGATGAAGAGTACACAATCACAGTTAATCCTTCAAGTGAGCGCGCAGTCCTGCCGGGAAATTATCTTGACGCAAATATACATGTCAGAGGCATAGACGCATACACATACGGAAGCACATTAGGCTATATGAACTTCAGACAAAGGGCAAGTTTTGCTCAGGGTTACAGCAATTACCGTGAATCTACTTTAATTCCAATGGTCATTGCGAATGTCTCGGACGGTAATGCCTCAGATAATCCGTTATTATTTGACATGATAGTATTCACTCAGAATGACGATGTCGTGAACAGAATCAAATTCACATGGGATGCTCAAAGCGATATGCCAAATCAGGATTTGGGAACGTTCTTTATGATGAAGCAATTTAACCAGACGACTAACCCTACATATAAACTTGAGACCAGAATCACTAACAGGACAGGTACGCGCTACGAGTTATACAGATATGACGAGATACGCTCACGAACCGGCGATAATGAATACAGAGATAACTACAGGCGGATCATGCCGGACTTCTGGAAGTATGACTTAACGCCGGATTTATATGGCACTCTGCCGGATTATTTTCTGCTTGATGCAAAGAGTCAGATTGCACCGGGACTCGTTACTGTGTATAAAAATAACGTTGGCGAAGGATACAGAACGATTGACACTCAATATGATACGAGCGAGTCATTCAGACTGTATGAATATTCAACGACATCACCGAAAAATTTACGGCTGAACTATAAGCGCGTTGCAGGAATCACGACCGCAGACGGTGCTGTGCCTTACACATATAATGAGACACCGGCAACTTCAACCAGCAAAGTTATTATTCAGGGATTCAATATGCAGTTTGCGGATATAACTCAGGATGAAAATGAAACCGAATACCAGCTTACGAATCTTATGGGTAAAGCTCCCGCAATGGTGCCTGCAGAATTAAGCACAGTCATGCCGATTGAAACATATATACGTTCGTCAGCTCTGAATGCATTCACAATAAACCGTGATGTTCCTGTTGAAGATGACGCTGATTTTGCTAATCTCGTTTCTTATGAAGAAATAGTTTCAGAAGATACTTCATCAGATGAAAATACAACTTCGGGTGATAATACAGGTGCTTCAGCATTAAGAGCAGCAGCATCGTATACTTCACAGAGGGCAGCACTTCAGCCTGTATCAGTGAGATTAAGAATCCCAAGACAGTACAGACTGGTTAATGAGATCTGGAACGAATTAGACTCTGCTTCTAATTCACGTCAATTATTCGAGAGATTCGCGAATCACGGAGCAATATGGGTTCGTTCATCAGCAACAAGAGAACAGGACACGAATTTATTCACGGCGATTAACAACAAGGGAAGCAGTTTAGGAGTCAGCGCATCAGACTGCATAAAGGCGTTCCTGTACAACGATAAATTATATCTTGATTTCATTGTCTTCATTGCTGACGCTAAGAGCATTAACGCTAACAGAACTGCATTCATTGAGATATTCAAAGATGATGACGTGCCTTATATCTTAATCGGAGACGGTGCTGTAGATAAAAAATGGGATTTAACATTCTTCGTTGATGCTACGGGTTCCAATCCTGAGACAAGAGACCCAGAAACACCAACTACTCCGGTAACGTCAGATGACACTAAGCCAGGTACAAACACAAATACTGAAAGCAAATCATCATCAGGCGGCGGAGGATGTAATGCAGGAATGATAAGCGCAATTGCAGTTTTAATTCTTGCAGGAATGTTTACACGGAAGCGTTAAGAGAAAAGAGAGATAAAAATGAATCCCCTTCACAAATTCATGAGGGGGATTTTATTTTATTCCTGGCCTTTGTCCACGAAGATATGATATATAGATCTAACAGCGCGTTCAAAGTCTTCATTGAGAACTCCGACAATGATATTTAATTCCGAAGCTCCCTGATCTATCATGCGAACGTTAATTCTCGCGTCAGCCAATGCCCTGAAAATTTTTGCGGCTGTACCCGTCTGTGATTTCATGCTTCGTCCGACAACAGCGATTAATGCGATTCCTGATTCAACTTCAAGTGATTCAGGCTCAACGATTTTTGCGATTCTGCTTAAGACTTCCTGCTCGTGCTCAATGAATTTATTCTCGTGAACTATGACCGTCATTGTGTCGATTCCAGAAGGCAGATGTTCAAGCGGAATGTTATTCTCTTCAAAGCACTGTACGACTTTGCGGTAAAAATCGGCCTGTGAATGCATTAAATCCTTTGCGATTATGATCGAACAGAAATTTTTGCGGCCTGCTATACCCGTTATCGTATATCTTGAACGTCTTGCAGTATTCTCGACAATCCATGTGCCGGCATCTTCGGGTCTGTTAGTATTTCGGATATTAATGGGAATTCC
>JAFPWQ010000021.1 GCA_017394925.1 Synergistaceae bacterium | reverse complement strand
TCGGCGCGGGTACGATCTCGAACATGTTTGAGATCATGGAGATGATAACAGGCGCGGACAACACGCTGATATTCTAATGCTGTATGTAGGAATAGATATAGGCTCAACGGCGGCTAAAGCAGTCCTCATTGACGAATCGAAAACGCGAATACTCACACGAATATTAATGCCGTCAGGATGGAACAGCAGAGAGACAGCAGAATCGATTCTGAATCAGATTCTCTCAGAAGGATATTCACGCGATGAAATGCGAATCACTGCTACAGGTTACGGCCGAGTCTCAGTGCCTTATGCCGATAACACTCTGACAGAAATAACATGTCATGGAAAGGGAGCGGCTTTTCTGGGCGGCGATAATCTCACAGTCATTGATATTGGAGGTCAGGACACGAAAGTTATTTTTCTCGTGAACGGGAGAGTGATTGATTTCGTGATGAATGATAAATGCTCTGCTGGAACGGGAAAATTTCTTGAGGTCATGGCCAACAGAATGGGATTAACTTTGCAGGAGTTTTTCTCATTTGCTGAAAGAGGACGCGACATAAAAATTTCGTCAATGTGTACTGTCTTCGCTGAAAGTGAAATTGTGAGTCTCATGGGAATCGGCACACCTAGAGAAGATATTGCATGTGGGGCAGTAGGTTCTGTTGTGTCGAAAGTGGCATCACTAGTAAGCCGAAAGAATTCACATTCAAACGGAAAATTTTTTCTGACCGGCGGATTCTG
The DNA here is from genome assembly GCA_017394925.1 of Synergistaceae bacterium. Classification (GTDB taxonomy): domain Bacteria; phylum Synergistota; class Synergistia; order Synergistales; family Aminobacteriaceae; genus JAFUXM01. The sequence continues at coordinate 10,508 of JAFPWQ010000021.1, read as the reverse complement.
TGATAGTGCGTTCATAATAAAAAAGCTCTCAGAAGGTCTTAACGTTGAAGTTCAAACTGCACCTGACGCAAGATATGCCGGTGCAATAGGAGCTGCGTTACTGGGAAAATGAATTGCTCTGAACTGTTTGAATATCTTGAAGGCCTCAGACGTGATGCATATGTTCGTGCAGTTATCCGTGCGTCTGAATCTGATGATGTGACTGGCTATATCGGCTCACATGTTCCCGTTGAGATTCTCGAATCGTTCGGGTTAATGGCAATTCCTGTTCACGGCATTGACGGAGATATTCTGAGTTATTCATGCGAGAAAAATTTATGTCCGTTGATTGACGCAACGATTACTTACGCTAAAACCGATAAATGTCCGCTGATTCACAGTGCAAGGCTGATTGTCGTTGATGACTTCTGTCCGTTAATGACGCGTGAAATGCTAAAGCTGAATAAGAACGTATTCATTTATGACGGCGATAACGTGAGACTGATACATGAACTTGAAGATACGTATCACAGGTGCATGTGTGAAATTCAAGATGAGACTGACGAATTGATTCATAAACTAAAAAATTATTCTGACATTGACGGTTTACGAATGTACATTGCAGAGTACTATACGAAATTTCTTCCCGTTGATGAAAGAATAAACATGCTTCGTGAAGTCTCGAATCACTTTTGCTTTTATGATTCGCCGGTTGAATTCACGCGCGTAAAAGTTCAGAGTGCTTCAGGGATATACAGACAGATTGACTCACTTTATGGCAACACGAATTATCGAATCATTGAGGACTTCTGTGATATTCACGGCAATTATGACTATGTTTATGAGAGCTGCCCTTACTGCGAGGGTGAAAGAATAAATTACACGAGGGGGTAAAAGTATTATGGCAGATTATCATTCAATGTGGGAATCTCTCGGAATGGACGTAAAGACTCATGATTTGCTTTGCGAGGCTTTACCCGGTGCATTCGGTGATGTTTATCTCTCACAGGAGAACAGACCCGAATCGATGGACTATTTCAATCTCGTAGTTGCAGAGATACACGGCCTCAGACCCGCTGAACTTGTTGAGCATAAAAAGAACGGCGGAAAAGTTGTAGGGACATTCTGCATTCATGTACCCGATGAGATTCCAGTCTCAGCAGGAGCAATTGCAACGGGATTATGTTCGGGTTCACAGTTCTGGGTTCCAGGAGGCGAAAAGAAATTACCGGCTGCAACATGTCCGTTAATCAAGGCGAGTTTAGGCGCAAGATTTGACCGTACATGTCCGTTTTTCAGACTCGCAGATATGTTTGTGGGTGAGAATACATGCGACGGAAAGAAAAAAGCATGGGAGATTCTTTCAGAGGATGCAGAGATGTATATCATGGACATTCCCCAAATGAAGAGACCTGAAGATTATGCTCACTGGAACGAAGAAATTCACGGCTATCTTAAGAAATGCGAAGAGCTGACCGGCAACAAAGTTACGCCTGCAAATTTACGCGCGGCAATTAAACTTTTGAATCTGAAACGCAAAGCCCTTCAGAGACTCGCGAGTTTCCGAAAACTTGAGAATATCCCGATAAGCGGCAAGGATGTATTACTCATAACACAGATTGCATTCTATGATGACCCTGCGAGAATCACGAATCAAATCAACAAGTTATGCGATGAACTTGAAGAACGCGCAAAGAATAATGTCTCAGTGTTCCCCAAAGGCACAAAACGAATCTTGCTTACGGGTACGCCTCTTTCGATTCCGAATTGGAAGCTGCATCACATAATCGAAACGCTCGGAGGTGCTGTTGTCTGTGAGGAGATGTGTACAGGCGTTAGGTACTATGAGAAGTGTGTTGACGAATCCGGCTCAACGATTGATGAAATGATTTCGCATTTGACTGAGCGTTATATGGGAGCGATTCACTGTGCATGTTTCACGCCCAATCATGAACGCATTGATGATATAAAACGCCTTGCCGAAGAGTACAAAGCTGACGGAGTTATCGATGTCAATCTCAAATTCTGCGGCATATATGACATTGAAGGCTACTTTGTTGAACGCGAGCTGAATAAAGCCGGAATTCCTGTTCTCGGTGTTGAGACTGACTACACAGACAATGACGTTGAACAATTGAAGACCCGTATAGGCGCATTCCTGGAGATGCTCGGCAATTGAACACGAAGCATTATGTGTTATTCCCTGACGTAACGAATGCTCAGAGACTATATGACATTCTCAAGAGTAAAAGCATAAAGTGTACGTTTGCTCCCACACCACGAGAGGCAGATAAATGCTGCGGGGTATGCGTGATGTTTCATGATGAGAATGACAGAGACGCAATCACGAAAATTATCACTGAGAATGAAATTAGAATCCTGAAATTTTTTGACGGTCAGGCAGGCAATCCCGAACGAATGAAATTTTGTTAGCGAATTCGGGAGGAGTTTTATTTGCTCTTCCCGATTGCTGTATTAAGTGCCTCAATGAATGAATCAATATCATCACGCGAAGTGAAATATCCCGGCGAAACTCTCAATGCCCCCTGAGGAAATGTATTCAGAGTTTTATGTGCTGAAGGTGCGCAATGCAGGCCCGGTCTCGTCTCAAATCCTGAACATGAAAGTTCATCGGCTAATATCCCGTTATCGATTCCATTAACGTTAAATGCAAACACTGACACACGATTATTCATGTCATGCCTTCCTGAAAGAATCAAATCGTCAACCGCAAGCAATTTCTCAAGCAGATATTCACCCGTCAATTTTTCTTTCTCTGCGATGTTCTTTATGCCTGTATCTTTTAGCCATTGAAGCGCGGAATTCAAACCTGCAATGCCGGGAAGATTCGGTGTACCTGATTCAAATTTATCGGGCATGTCTTCAGGCTGTGTTTCAAGATGTGAATAGCTGCCTGTTCCCCCTGTTATTACTGGCTCAACTCGTGATGCAAATTCAGGAGACCAGATTATTCCGCCTGTACCCTGAGGCCCCATTAAGCCCTTATGACCAGTGAAGCAAAGAGCCGCAAGTTTTAATTCAGACGCATTAATCCCAATCACTCCTGCTGTCTGTGCTGTATCGAGTACAAGAGGCACATTATATTTCACGCATAACTCTGCAATCTCGTTTAACGGCTGAACAGTTCCGCATACATTGCTTGCATGAGATATTACTGCGAGATTGTATTTATGATTCATTAGTGCGTTCTCAAAATCAGAAGGATTAAGACGGCCATGTGAGTCTGCTCTCACAACTTCGACATTAACCCCGCGATTCTCAAGTGCTCTTAACGGTCTCATCACGGCGTTATGTTCCATTGAGGACGTGATTACGCTCATTCCCTCACGAAGATAGCCGCGTAACGTAAAATTCAGTGCCTCAGTTATATTTGCTGTGAACGTAACCAGAAGAGGATTTGAATCATCATAGCCCCCGAATAATTCCGCAAGTCTCATGCGACAATCAAGAATCAGATTCATAGTTCCCATGTCGCGCTCTGATGACGTACCCCTTGATGAATTTGCGCCTCCCTTCAGCATAAACTCACGGACAGATTCACTAACACATTCGGGCTTAGGCCATGTTGTAGCAGCATTATTGAGATAACATGACATTCTAATATCCCTCCCTGATCGCATAACGCACAAGTCCGGCCATACTGGTGCAGCCGGTCTTCTCCATGATGTGCCTCCGGTGAATGTCGACTGTGTTCTTGCTGATTGAAAGTTCGTATGCAATCTCTTTCGTGTTCAGTCCGTCAGCAAGATATTTCAGCACTTCGCGTTCACGGTCTGAAAGTCTGTGTGATGAATTCTTTTCTTCTGCCTTGAGCAAACGAATATAATCTTTAATCATCACTTCAAGAGAGGTCTTCGCAATGTAAAAATTTCCTTCCATGACTGTACGTATTGCCTCGTATAATTCATCGGATCTGCATTCCTTCAGAACATAACCCTGCGCCCCTGCAATTAAACTCTCAACGATTAATTCCCTGCTGTTGTACATTGAGAGCATGATAATCTTCATGTCTGGGAACTTCGGCAGAATCTGACGTATTGCTTTTATCCCGTTAAGCTCCGGCATAGATATATCCATCAGAATCACATCGGGCTTTATCTTCTCTGTCTCTGAAATTGCCGCTAATCCGTCTTTGGCCTGACCTGCAAGCACAATGTCATCACGTTCTTTAATCAGTGCGGCTAATCCTTCAATGAATAATTCATGGTCATCTGCTAAAAGTATTCTTGTTGGTTTTGTCGTCATGTGCAAATTCTCCTTTCTTTAATTTCAGCGGACATGTCATCACCGCCATTAATCCCTTTCCCTGTTCAGATATGATTTTCAGATTCCCTCCCAGTGCTAATAATCTTTCTCTTATGCTGAATAACCCGAAGCCTTTATTTGAACTCTTAAGCATTCCTGTTCCGTTGTCTTCGATTGCTACGGTTATGATTTCAGGCTTGCGGTTTATGATTATATTCACGTTTGATGCCCCCGAATGTTTCACGGCATTAATGAGCAGCTCTCTTGCCATGCGATATAGAATCACGCACACAGAATCATCTGCTCTGAATTCATCTTCGTCTCCTTTTGTGATTATCTGCCATGTGATTTTATGAGGCTCAAGAATATTTTTTGCGAGTTCATCAAGTGCAGGGTTTAATCCTGCTTCCTTTAAGACCGGCGGACTTAACTCGAATATCAAATTTCTGTTCTCTGAGATTATATTTTCCGTTATGTTTATCAGTTCATGAATAGATTCGCTTATATGCTTTGTGTCTTCGCGTCCGTCAAGCTCACGTAGAATCTTAAGCTGTGAAATTAATTCATAGCCTACACTGTCATGAAGGTCTGATGCAATTAATCTTCGCATATTCTCTTCGCTGAGTGTTAATTGTGCTGCAAGTGTGCGTAACTGTCTCTGTCTTCGTCTTAATGCATTATCCGAACGTTTTAATTTCGTCCTGTCGAGAAAGATAACTGCGGCCATTTCGGGCGGAATGGGGAACGCAATAGCTTCAAGATAACTCTTTGTGTCAACGCTCTCACCGATACAGTGCATAGTACGTTTCTGGGTTAAGCATTCACGGATGACACGCGACCACATTGCTTCAGCCTGAGGCCATACGTCATAGAAAGCCTTCCCGATAATTTTTTCACGTACAACTTTCATCACGCGTTCATATGCAGGGTTCACATCGACAAAGATAATTTTATCTTCATCGACTCTGTATAAAGCGATGGGATCAAAGACACGTTCAAATAAGATTCTGTACGAAAAATTTTTCCATGAGCCTGAAAATTTCATTTTTTGATTCAATTTTGATTCACGATTTCATTTCATAAAATTAATAGATTTTTTGAGACACTTAAATTATAATTCAATTGCATTAATCAAATCACTAATGAAAAGTTTTGTTTTACGTTCATGCTTTATGTTAAGCTAATGCATCAAATGGAAGCGAGATTTGTCTGGTGATGGGCTCAGGCTTCAAACCTGAAGAGAGGCGGTTTAAGCTGTCTCTGGTGGGTTCGATTCCCACACGCTTCCGCCAATTTTGCAAAAAAATTCCCTGCTGACTACTAATATCATCAACAGGGATTGTGATTCAGTTCATACACTTCTTACTTCTCAAGAATAACTTTATATCCTCCATCGCTTTCCTCTGTGCTGACCTTCCAGCCTTTGTTACTTGCAAAACGTGATACATTGTTTCTTGATGTCGCAGTATCAACGAGGACTTCAACGCGTCCCGAAGAATTTTCTGCGAGTGCCTTCTTAGTGAGCATGACAGGCTGAGGACATGAAAGACCTGACGCATTGACCGTAATAACATCGCTCATGAAAGATTACCCCCTGTCCCTGAAAAATATTCCGACGAATGCGCAGAAAATTAACCCTGCAATCGTAACATGAATTCCATATGCTCCTATGCCTGCACCAGACGAAGCCGCCGAAAAGTTATGAGCGACTGCCGCACCTGCAAGCATTCCGATAACGAATATCCCTGCATCCGAATCACCTTCACCGGCCATGATTAATTGTCTGCCCGGACAGCCTCCCGCAAGTGTGAACGCAAGACCAGAAAGAACCATGCCCAAGAAATTCCAGAGCTGATTTGAATGTGCTACGGGCTGTGATTCGAATCCGGGCTTGAATGTTCCAAGCGCATAATTGGCAATGAATGCCACGAGTGTGAACGCGATTATGCCTTTGAGGAGATAAGCATCGCCCATCATTAAGAAATCACGAATCGCTCCGACAGTGCAGAATCTGCTTCTCTGTGCGAGCCATCCGACAATCAGACCTGCACCTAATGCCATTAACACGGGTGCATGCTGCGAGCCCGGCCCTGACGCTGAGAAGAAGACGGGAGCATTCTCGCCGAACTTGGGAGCAATGAAGAGTAACGCAAGAAGTGAGAGTGCGATTAACGGCATGATGAGACCTGCGGCTTTGGGATTCGATTCTGATGCGCCGAGTGAAAATCCGTTCCATAAGAATATGATTCCGATGAACACTCCGACAATGAGACCGCCTACACCGTATAATGCGTTCCAGTCTCCGCCGGAAACACGAAGATATGCTCTCCACGGGCAGCCTAAGAACACTAACGCTCCGAGCATTGCGAACATTCCGAGTCCGAATCTCACAACGGGAGAAGAACCGCCTCTTGGTGAATACTCGCGGAAGATTAAAGACGAAATGAACGAACCAAGAATGAATCCGGGTATCTCAGGGCGTATATACTGCACTACTCCTGCCCTGTGAAAACCTAATGCGCCGGCGATGTCTCTGGTGAAACATGCGACACAAAATCCCATATTGCCAGGGTTGCCGAAGTGCGCAAGTGCCACAGCAATTAACCCAATAAGACCGCCTGCGATCCATGGGCCATGTTTAGACGTTAAAGCCTTGTCCATGAAAATAAGACCTCCTGATAAAAATTTCAGCCTATTTTAGTACAGGTTGTTATTATCAGGCACTAATGAAAAACTCAGCAGATATTAACGCATTCACTGCAAAAAGTTTTCATTCCGTTTACGTTCATGCTATCAGCTGCCCATTTCGCTGCCTCAGTCAGAAAAGGCAATGAGCTTCTTCCTCTTTGAGTCAGTGAGTATTCGACTCGCGGAGGGACTTCGTTAAACTGTTCGCGATGAATCATTCCGTCAGCTTCAAGTTCCTTCAGTGATTGTGAGAGCATCATGTTCGTTATGTTTCTCAGTCTGCGTTTTATCATGCTGTAACGCTGGGGCTTATCACCTGAGAGAATGCATATAATCGGCATTTTCCATTTTCCTCCGAAAGTGTTCATTAAGAATTTCAGAGGGCATATTAAATTTTTTTCGCGCATTTTGAATCTCGTCTCCATAATAATGATTTTATACATGGTATGAAAAAACTGTGTTCTTGTAAAAATCTTATCATGAAATAAAATTTTAGGCAGAATAAATCAGGGAGGTAAAAATTCAAAATGGAGATTAAAGTCGTAAAATTATTTAAGGGCGGCGAATTTAACGAAGAGTTTTTATTCGGCGGAGAGAACAAAGCAGACGGACGCAAAGATGTAATGTATCCCGGCAGTCTTCAGAACTTTCTGATTGATACGGGCGATGAAGTGATTCTTGTTGATACGGGATTTCCGGCAGGTACACCGTTCAAAGGTTACACGAAGATTATGGATTACGTTCCTGCACTTGAGGCACTCGGATATAAGCCCGAACAGGTCAGCAAGATTCTCATCACGCATAAGCACGCAGATCATTCCGGCTCAATCGGCAATTTCCCGAACGCAAAAATATACATCGGCCCTGAAGACGCAGACGCAATGAAACTCACAGGCGATAACATTGTACGCGCGACATATTCAGACGGTGCATATCACAATTTCCCGCAGAGTCAGAAAATCGCAGACGGTGTTTATTTCATCAAGGCAAGAGGACATACGAACGGCAACAGCATAGTCATCGCTGAAAAAGACGGAGTATATTACATGATGCACGGCGATGTTACGTATGTTGATGCGGCACTTCATGCTAACAAGCTCTCAATCGTGTTTGAGGACTTAGCAGCAGCAAGAGAGACACTTGACCGTGTTCGTGAATTCGTGAAGAATAACCCGACAATTTATCTCTCAACGCATACACCCGAAGGCGTAAAAAATCTTGAAGAGAAAATCATAATGAAGCTGGACTAACTATGTCGAAGAAACTTCATCTGATATATTTCAGTCCGAGCGGCTCAACAGAAAAGATTGTACGCACAATAGCGTCATCAATTAGTGATTTGCCCGTTGAAGTTCATGACCTTCTCACGCCGTCAAGCCGCAAGAAAAAATATACGTTCGGGCCAGATGATATTGTGATTATGGGAAGCATGACAGCCGGAAAATTGTTCACACTTTCAGATGAATTATTTGCATGTCTTGAGGCTCATGATACACCGTTCATAGGCGTAATAACATTCGGGAACGGATATTACGGAATCGCATTGAACGAAATGCTTGAACGTGCAAAGAAAAGCGGCTTTAAGGTTACGGCACTGGGGGCATTTGTTGCGCGTCATTCAATGGACACGTCAATAGCAGAAGGCCGTCCTGATGAACACGACAAAGAGATAATGCGTGATTTCGGACGCAGGACATACGCAAAGATTCAGAACGGTGATTATGATCTTCATGAACTGCCCAAAACTAACTGGTCATCATGGGAACTGGGCAATAAAGTTATCGCTTACCGTGAAGAACATCCAGACGAAGCATACGCACTTCCGAATGAATGCAAAGCGAAAGAAATCTCAGACAAGTGCATAAAGTGCGGTAATTGCGTGAGACATTGCCCGGTGAATGCGATTGACATTGACGCAAAAAAATTTGACGTTGAGAAATGCATAGGCTGCTGGGGATGTATTAACAGATGTCCGGCACATGCAATAAGTTCAACAAGCAAGCAGGTAGCTGATATAATGAAATCATTCGGTGAGGCCTCAACTAAGAGACTTGAGCCGGAAATTTTTATGTAGGAGATTTTTTCTATGACAGACAAAGCAAAACTTATAGAGGGATTGCAGACGATCGTAACGGATTTAGAGCAGCAGGCAGCAGGCCATGACATTCAGTCAAGAGTATTTGCCTCGCAGGGATTCAGCAAACTCGCGGACAAGTATAAGGAACACGCAGAAGAAGAACGCGGATATGTTCAGAAATGCACGGACAGAATATTAGATCTCGGCGGCGAAGTTAAACTTGAAGCGAAAAAGGCAGCTCCTGTTTACACGGATGCAATCGAGTACATGAAGTATGATCTTCAGGTCTCAAAGGACGGACTCGCATGGCTTGCAGGTCTCGTTGAATGCGCAAGAGAAGATTACACGACGTTTGATATTCTGAAAGAGTACTACCAGGATGAAGAGACAGACATGTACGAGGCAGAAGAGACACTCGGATTAATCGAGAAGATCGGCAAAGAGAACTGGTACGCGAATCAGCTTTAATTCATAATGCATTCAATTAACGGAATAACAAAAGGCACTGAGCTTGAAAAAACAGTGAATGCTGCAGCTCAGGCAGAAGCAAACGGTGTAATGATATATTACGCACTCGCGAGACTTGCACATGAACAGGGACTTGATGACGTAAGCGAAAAATTTATCTGGATTGCGAATCAGGAAGCAGTTCATGCAGGTTTCTATGCAGTTCTTAACGGCAAATATCCTTCTGATTTCTGGGACTTCCTTGAGAACTTCCAGAGAGGCGAAGAAAACGCAGAAAATTCATTATTGCCGCTTGCTGAAAAGATAAGTGAAATGGGACATCCTGAAGTTGCTGACGTGATAAAGAAATTTGCGGCTCAGGAAAAAAATCACGGTGTTATTCTCGGCGAAATCATGAAACAATACCGCAAGTAAAAAATTAAGCCGGAGGTTTGAAACATGGCCTCCGGTTTTATTATGCGCTTTATTCTGTGAAGACTGTCTGCTCTGTTATGTCTGTCTGCAGTGCCTTCAATGCGCGTTCAACAAGTTTCCTGCGTAATTCTTTCTCTTCATCAGGAGTCCTCGAAGGATCGCCTAACGGATGAGGAATTGCGATTGTCGGAACGATTCGATTTGCGCCGACAGTCTGCGAAATGGGAACTATCGTACACATATGAACAACGGGTAACTCACGCTCAATCTCTTTCACCATCGTTGCACCGCAACGCGTACATGTTCCTCAGGTTGAAGTGAGAATTACAGCCGTAACTCCGTCAGCAACAAGACGCTTCACGATCTCCGCACCGAATCTCTTCGCATTGGCTACTGATGTTCCGTTGCCTACGGTCGCATAGAACTTATTATGCAGCTTCCCGATAACGCCGTCTCTCTCCATATCACGAAGGACATCAACGGGTAATACTCTGTCCGCGTCCTGATCTGCATACGTGGCATCATAACCGCCGTGAGCAGTGCAGTATGTCTCACTCGTTAAATCATTCACGCCGGTAATATCATATTCGCCGAATTTGCTCGCACTTGACGCTTC
>JAFPWQ010000146.1 GCA_017394925.1 Synergistaceae bacterium | reverse complement strand
TGTTATGATACTTTACTGTATTGAGATACTTTTCACTGCCCATGACTAATGCCTTTTCGAGCATATGCACGGACATTAATACTGAAACTGTTTTATTCTGATTAGGTGAATAATTTATTCCTGAAGATTTCCACGCTGCTAATGATGCTCTGATTCTTTCTGTGTTCTTCCGGCCGAGCAGGAATTTTATGACTCTCTTAATCATATTTCCGCCCCCGTGAGTATTCCCGTTAAATGAACATAATTAAAGCGATGTATGATTATACACAGCAATCATAATTGTGTCAAGCTCCCTTCATAAAAATTTTAATTCTGCGTGTAAGTGATTATACAGCAAAAACCTCCGCAAAAAAATTCACGGAGGCTATGATTTGCATTTATTATTTCAGTGTCAAAAAGTCATCATCATTCAAGATTCTTCCATAAACTTGCTATCGTACTGTCCATAATTCTCTGACGCTGTCTGTATGATATGCTTTCGATTGCATAGTTAATCTCGTCTAATAATTTCCTGTCGCTTTTTCTCACACCTGCACATAAACCCGTAAAGCCAAGATTAAAGCCATGATCTTCAGTAAAATATATGACAGTGATATTCGGATATGTCTTCTCGTATGATAATCCTGTATCGTAATTCACGACTGTACCGTCAGCGTTGAAATTCATGACTTCCATGATAACTGCTGTCTGTGCATCAAGCGGAGGAATATGTATAACATTTGGTATCTGCTCAATCACTGAATCAAATCTTGAATTTTTCTGTGCAATCATTCTCGCACCTTCAAGTTCCCATATTGATTTTGCATTTACGTATCTGCTCTTAGTATTCACAACTGCAGCATATTCTGTTTTAGTTACTTCGTACGGGACAGTGAAATCAATTAATTCTTTTCTTTCATCAGTGTCGACCATGCCGGAAAATATTACGTCAATTTCTCCGAGATTCAATGCGTAAATCAAATCATCAAACTGAATTTTACAGAACTCAAGTTTTGCGCCTATTTTATCAGCTACAGCTTTTGCTATCTGTACGTCATAGCCTTCAGCATAGAAGCCCGGATTATTCACGAGCGGGACATTTGAATCACTTTCTGTTTTCTCTTCCCAGTTGTACGGCGCATGATCGCATTCAATGCCTACACGGATAACACGGTCATCTTCACGGGACATAAAAGTATACACAGCTGTAATTACAATCAGCAAGATGAGCAGAATATATTTTTTCATGGGAACTATCACTCTTTCAGCTTAACTTGGGACAGCGTAAATTTTATCACCGCGTTACTCAAATTACATCTTCAAGAAGTGATACGGCATTTCTCACGCAGTCATCACAAGAACATAATACTTTTCCTGTTCCTACTCCTTTTATGTCCCGGCATATCGCAGCACCTCCGCATTTCTCTTTGAATGCATTATAGAGTTCAGCGGCATCTTTGCGTATTGGCTTGCCGTTATACTTCATGAGTCCCAGAATCATTTCGGCTCCGCATAAAGCACCGCAAGTAGCTTCAGTCGTACCCATTCCCATGCCGAAACCTGCACCGAGTTTACGCAGTGTGTCTTCGTTTATGCCAGTCTCATCAGCAAATACGCATGCCACAGCCTGACAGCAATTATAATGCGCATCTCCAGTTCTGTTTTTGAGTTCTGCGGCTCTGTTTTGTTTTTCAGTCATGTAAAATAAATCCCCCTCGTAAAATTTTCAGTATTGCTCGTAATTGTATCATGCAGTCTGGTTTGAACCCTCTATGCTAGAATAATTTTCGGAGGTGAACTATTTCACAATGCCCGAATATAATTACTCAGACGCACAAGAAGCATTGAATTATATAAAGCAGTTCATAAAGTCAGATATTCAGACGGCAATAATAACCGGCTCAGGACTCGGAGACATTGCAAATATCATCACGGATAAAATAATCATAGACACGAAAAAGATTCCAAACTGGCCTTCACACACTGCACCAGGCCATGAAGGAAAATTAATCGCAGGTATAATCGAAGGAAGAAACGCAATAATCTTTCAGGGAAGAGTGCACTATTATGAAGGACATTCAATGAAGGCCGTAATATTTCCTGTGAGAGTTGCGGGTATGCTCGGAGTACGCGAGATGATAATCACGAATGCATCAGGAGCAATTAACACGAACTATAAGCCAGGAGAAATTATCGCAGTCAGAGATCATATAAATCTTATGGGAGATAACCCGTTAACCGGCAAAAATGAATCACGCTGGAATGAAAGATTTCCGGATATGACGAACGCATACGATAAAGAGATGCTTAATATGCTTTCATCAATGGGATTGAAACAGGGAGTGTATATTGCGTTTACGGGACCGTCATTTGAGACTCCTGCAGAGGTTCGCATGGCCGGAATTCTGGGTGCGGATCTGGCTGGCATGTCGACAGTTCCCGAAGTGATTGCTGCTAATTCTATGGGAATGAGAGTCGCTGTTTTATCATGTGCCGCTAACATGGCCGCAGGAATTCTGCCGGATAAGAAATTAACTGGTCAGGAAGTTCTTGATGTCATGAAGGAATCATCACATGAGCTTTCTGAAATAATAAAGCGTCTCATAAAGCAATTAAATCATGAAAAGGAGTGAGGAATATATTAATGCGCCTAAAAAAATTTTTGCTTCTGTTTCTTCTCGTATTATTCTCATCATCTTCAGGTGCATATGCTGCTGCGTGGGTGAACTTCCCGACAAGCTGGGACATCGGTCAGGCGTTCGCAGTATCAATAACATCGAATGCTGACTACTCGAATCCTGTCGTAACATGGATGAACAGAACGATAAATCTTAATGTCGAACAGGGCGGTGCAGGAAAAATATCATATGGTCTGTTAGGCTCAGATGTCCGTAACGTTAAGCCCGGAAAATATAAAATATTATTTGAATTCGTCCAGAACGGGAAAAAATATAAAGCGTCAGGAAATATTGCACTGAAAGCAAGAAAATACCCAAGAGAGAATCTGAGCGTCAATCCCAAAATGGTAAATCCTCCGAAGAAAGAACTTCCCAGAATCAAATCCGAACAAAAATTAGTCGGCAATGCATTACGCACGATGACGACTCAAAGACGATGGACTACTCCTCCTCAGCCGCCATTAGCTAACATAACGCTCACGAGTCAGTACGGAAAACAGAGAGTCTATAACGGTCAGCCCAGAGCAGGACATAACGGTGCAGACATCCGTGCGGTAACAGGGACAAGCGTACGTGCTCCGTTTGCAGGAACTGTAATATTAACGGGCTTTCATTATTACGCAGGAGGAAGCGTATATATAGACTCAGGGAACGGAGTAATCACTGTATTTTTTCATTTGAGCGAGATAAACGTAAAACAGGGCGAGAAAGTAGCAAAGGGTCAGATAGTCGCAAAATCAGGTGCAACGGGACGCGTTACCGGGCCTCACCTGCATTACAGCTTAGTTCTCGCGGGTCAGTTCGTGGATCCTATACCGTTACTTTCAACCAGTATAACCCAGATGTTAAAGAAGGGAACGCAGTCGCAGGTGAATAATATATGAGCAATGTATACGGGATAATATTAAGCGGGGGAAGCGGGACAAGATTATGGCCTTTGTCGCGTGAGAATTTCCCCAAACAGTTTTTGATTCTTCACGGCAATAAAACTCTTTTGCAGAATACAGCTTTGCGAATGCTTAATGTTGTGCCTCTTGAATATATGCGCGTGATTGCCGGCGAAAAATGGTACAATCTGACGTACTCACAGCTTCATGATTCACTCGGAGATCTGCCTGAACACTTTGTGATTGAAGAGCCATGCGCAAGAGGAACAGCACCGGCGATATTGCTTGCGGCTGAAGATCTGCTTTCACAGGGAGCACATGAAGATGACGTTATGATTCTTGCACCCAGCGATCATGTAATAAAAGACACGAAAATTTTTGCTGATGCCCTGAAAATTGCAGTCAATGCCGCACGTGAAGGTTTTCTTGCCACGTTAGGAATCGGACCTACGAGACCTGAAACAGGATTCGGATATATGAAGCAGGGAAAATTTTATCCGGGCGGCTGGTACGATACAGAAGATTTTGTTGAGAAGCCCGATATAACGAGAGCGCGTGAATTCGTAGAGAGCAGATTATATTTCTGGAATGCAGGCATTTTTATTTTCACGCCTGAGAGCTTATACCGTGAACTTGAACATGCTGACCCTGAATTATATTCGCTGGCCATGAAGAAAAATATACATTCAGAATTTGCGAATATCAAGAACATCTCGATAGACAATGCATTAATGGAGAAGGCAAAGAAAGTTGCAGTAATCCCGATGATAAATTCTGGGTGGTCAGATGTCGGCTCATGGGATTCACTTCACGATGAGATTCTCGGACAGGACGAAAATAAAAACGTTCATGTCGGAGAGTCTTTTATGCTCAACAGCCGGAACTGCTTCGTGTATTCGCGTAACAAGCCGGTTATCTTAAACAGTGTGAATGACTTAGTGATTGTTGATACTCCTGATGCATTATTCATCACGCACAGGGGAGAATCTCAGAGTGTCCGTGAAGTTGTAAAATTTCTGAAGGAACACGGAATGACAGATAAAATTTGATTCAGTGATAAAATTTTCTCTCACGTAATATATTTTCATGAAAGGAGTTTCATAAATACCATGAGACGTAAGACTATTATATGCGCATTCTTAGTTGTAATTCTCACATTCGGAACTGCTTTTGCTGCTGATGTTGCCTCAATACGTCAGAGGGCCGAAAGAGGAGACGTAAAAGCACAGGTTGTACTTGGCATGATGTACCATGAGGGAAAAGACGTAAAGAAGGACTTCAAAGAGGCGGCCAGATGGTGGAAAATGGCGGCAGACAAAAATGATCCGTCAGCACAGAGTCATCTGGGTACGCTGTATGTACTCGGAGAAGGTGTGAAGAAGGACTACGGAGAAGCAATCAAATTGTACAGGAGAGCGGCGGACAATGGAAATTCTGAAGCACTCTATAATCTCGGCACAATGTATGCAAACGGTCAGGGCGTTAAAAAAGACCTGAAAGCAGCAATTACTTTATACACGAGAGCCGCTAACAGGGGCAATGTAGCAGCACAGAATACATTAGGCTCAATGTACTGGCTGGGTCAGGGCGTGAAAAAGAATCCAAAGGAAGCTGCAAAATGGTGGAACATGGCATCAAAAGCAGGAGACGCAAGCGCACAGTATAATCTCGGAGTCATGTACGAGAGGGGCAGAGGCGTAAGGAGAGACACAAGACGTGCCGCAGAGTTATATCGTAAATCCGCAGAACAGGGATATGCACCTGCACAGAACAGCATGGGAGTAATTTACGATAAGGGAATAGGCGTAAAGAAAGACTCTAAGCAGGCTTCAGCGTGGTACAGCAAAGCACGGTCTCAGGGATATACAGCAAGACAGAGTTCTAATATCGACATCGTAATCCTTCCGATATTCAGCAGACCATTACTTTACGTTGATCTCTGGGAATCAAGAGGCTCAAGAAGGAGATCAGGAGGAGGCGGAAGCTACTGGTACTGCGGAAATTATTACGAAGGCTGGGAATATTACGGCTATGATGCTCCGGGCGGTTATTCCGGCAGAAGAAACTGGAGAGAAATCAATGACTACAACACAACGATCATCAATGAGTATAACGTCAATGAATATTACGATAACACGGTTCTCAATGAATACAACGATAACTCTACGATTAACCAGTACTATGATGACTCGACAACGAATCAGTACATTGATGAGTCTATGACGAATCAGTATATAGATGACTCGACAACGAATCAGTACATTGATGAGTCTATGACGAATCAGTATATAGATGACTCAATGACGAATCAGTATATAGATGACTCAATGACGAATCAGTACACGGACGAATCGATGACCAGTCAGTACACGGATGAGTCAATTACGAATCAGTATACAGATGACTCAATGAATAGTCAGTACGTTGATGAATCAAGTTATGAGGGCGTTGATTTAGATTCCGGCGGCTATGAAGACTATTCCGGCGGCGGTGATTATTCTGACTCAGGCGGCTATGAGGACTATTCCAGCGGCGGTGATTTTATTCCTTACGAATAATCTTTGCGGTTTGACAAAATATTAATCGCAGTGTATTTTATGCAATAGCCTTTAAAGCCGGAGTGGCGGAATGGCAGACGCAGCGGACTCAAAATCCGCCGGGAGCAATCCTGTAGGAGTTCAAGTCTCCTCTCCGGCACCATTTCAATTATTCGGGAGAGAATTATTTTATTATGCCAAATAAGAAATCAGCAGAACGCCGCGTAAGAATTGCAGAACGCAACAGACTCTACAATAAGTACTGGACATCAAGATGCAAGACAGCCGTCAAGAAATTGCTTGAAGCAGTTGAAGCAAAAGATTCAGACGCAGCACAGAAAATTTTCAACGAAGCCCAGAGCGTAATCGATAAAGCAGTCGTTAAAGGCGTAATGCACAAGAACACAGCGGCAAGACGCAAAGAATTAATGTCAAGACGAATGAAGGCAATGAATGCCTAAAGAATAATCCTCCGAAATATTATCGGGGGGTTATTTTTTTATCACGTTATCCTTATCCTGCTTCATATTCAGATTCATCATTTGTTTTTCTGCCCATTCATACACACTTTCAAGCGCAGGTATTAAAGACTTTCCCCGTTCCGTGAGACTATATTCAACTGTGGGAGGTATCGTATTATATTGCGTTCTGTGAATTAATCCGTCAGCTTCAAGTTCACGAAGGCATTTCGTCAGCATCGTTGCAGTGATGCCTATAACTTTTCGTTCAAGCTCTTTATATCTCATCGTCATGTTTTTTGCGTCTGCAATGTACCATAAGATTGGCAGCTTCCATTTTTGTCCGATTATCTTCATCGCGAATAATATAGGGCATTCCGTCTCGTAAATATTTTTGTCTGAAGGCAAAATTGAATTCATGTTTTCACTTCTCCTGTTAGTATAAAAATTATAGCGGCAAAGAAAATTCTTCATACTTTTTATTTTAGTGCAGGTAATTATAATTTTGCAATCATGAATTTAGGAGTTGAATCGCAAATGGCAAAACAAATTTTTGAATCACTAAGCATGAATCACATGACAGTTAAGAACAGGCTGATACGTTCAGCAACATGGGAAGGCATAGCAGAATTTGACGGCAGTATTGCAGATGAAGCATACGAGATCTATCGCGAACTTTCACACGGCGGAGTCGGTGCTGTCATTGTCGGATTCACTGACGTATCACAGGATGATTATTACATTCACGGAATGATGAGACTCTCTCGCGATGATTTAATCCCTCAGTACAAAAAGCTCACGGATATAATTCACGAAGGAGGCTGTCCGGCAATAGTTCAGCTTGCAATGGGTGCATATTACCGCAAACTTCCGAACGGACTCGTTGAACAGGCTGAACCAGATAAAATGACCGAAGACGAAATCAGGCAGGTAATCAGCATGTTCATTGATGCGGCCATGAGAGCAAAGAAGGCAGGCTTTGACGGTGTACAGATTCACGCGGCGCATTTCTTTTTCCTGAGCAGGTTCATCAGTCCGAGAGTGAATCACAGAAAAGACATTTACGGCGGTAACACGTTAAACCGTTCAAGAATTCTGATTGAGATTCTCAGGGGCATAAAGGAAAAATGCGAAGACCTTCACGTGATGATTAAGATTAACTGCAGTGATTTCATGTTCGGAGGTCTCGATGAAACTGAAAGCCTCGAAATTTGCAGGATACTCGCGGATAACGGAATAGATTCAATTGAAGTCAGCGGCAACGGAACATCGGTTGAGGGAATAAAGCCTCACGTCAACGAGGCGTATTTTCTGAGTTTTGCGTCTGAACTTGCAGATAAAATTTCAGTTCCAGTTATCCTTGTCGGAGGTCTGAGAAGTATTGAGACCATGCAGAACATTCTCGATAATACCAACATTCAATTATTATCATTATCGCGTCCTCTTCTGCGTGAACCAGATCTGCCGGATAAATTCATGAGGGGTACATGCACAGAATCAAAATGTATATCATGCAATGCCTGCTATGGCTCACATGCTCACAGGTGCGTATTCAGATGAGCGCGTATAAACTTAATCTCCCAACGAAACGGGGCAGTGTACTTAACGGCGTATTGTTCAGGAGTGAAAATGTGAAGGCTAAGAGTGTATTAATTGCGATAACCGGCATTCACGGAAATTTTTACTCGAATCCGTTCTACTATAATATCGGCGATAAGCTAACTTCAAACGGAATTGATTTCATCTACGCACAGACCAATGACGCATTCAACCGAATTGAAACGTTAAACGTCAGGACAGGCAAGCAGGAAGTAATCGGCTCATACAATGAATA